>DHMA01000175.1:696-2551 GCA_002405555.1 Opitutia bacterium UBA4654 | reverse complement strand
GTTTCGTAGTCGGGCATCTTGATGTCAACGCACATGCCCCACGCGAAGCGCGACACAAGGCGTTTTTCGATATCCTCAACCTCGTTGAGCGGCTTGTCGCAGGAAAGCACAATCTGCTTGTTTGCGTTGAAAAGCTCGTTGAAAGTGTGGAAAAATTCGTTCTGACTGCTCTCCTTTTTGGCGAAGAACTGGATATCGTCGATGAGCAGGACGTCGGTGTTGCGGTAGCGTTTGCGGAACGACGCTATGTTGCCGTCGCCCAACGCTTTAATATAGTCGTTCACAAACGCCTCAGACGAAATGTAGACGACCTTTGCCGACGGATTGTTCTTTATTATAAAGTGGGCGATTGCGTGCATGAGGTGCGTTTTGCCCAAGCCGGTATCGCCGTAAAGGAACAGCGGGTTGAACGCCTTGCCGACGCTCTGGGCAACCGCGAGAGCCGCCGCGTGCGCAAGCTGGTTGCTTTCGCCCACGACAAAGCTTTCGAAAGTGTTGCGCGGGTTGATTGAAAGAAGCGTCTTCGGCTCTTCCGCAACGACCGTCCGCTGCGTGCGGGGCGCGGGCGCGGGAGCGGGCATTTCTGCCGCGGCGGGTTCGGGGGAGTTTACAACCGTGATTTCAACCGAAATGTTGTGCCCTGCCGCCATCGACAAATTTTGGGAGAGAATGTCGAGGTAGTTGTCGGTAATCCAATACGGGGCGAACGCGCTGGGAGAGCCGAGCACGATTTTCGATTCGTCGCCGCCGACGCACGCGAGATTCGAAAACCATTCGTCGAAGGCCTCGCGCGGGAGCACGAGTTCCAACTCCGACTTTGCTTTTTGCCAAATTTCGGACAGCGTCGTCGATGTCGTTAATGGGGTCATTTTTTTAAATTCAGGCACATTATTCACAATAAAGGAAAGCGGCGGTCAAGCGAATTTGAAACGTCTCCGCAAACAGCATGGTGTTCGGGCAGTTGCAAATTTGCATATTCCGCATTCCTTTGCGAAGAACGCGCAATTTATTTATAAATTTTTGTTGTAAAGTTAGTTATGTTTCAAGCCCAACACCCTGTCGGGATTAAAAAAGCGCGGCGGACAGCGAATGTCGGACACGCTTTTTTGAAACATGCCCCCATAATCTACCCTATCTCCGAAACTTGCAAGAAGAAGTTTTTTACAAGTTATTCACAATTTCAATGTGCAAAATTTTTTGAAGAAAAAACTTGCCAAGACTCCGCCGCTTTCGATTCCGCGCAAGTAGCTAATTTTTCCGAATATTATAAAATTCGAACAAAAGCAGACCGCCATTTTACGCAAAACAGCCCCCTCGGACAAGCCCCGAACGCCCATTATTCGCGCCTTTGCCAAGGTCGGCATCGCGGTATAAATGAAAAAAATTGTACATTTTTGAATCTTTTTCGAAATTTCAAATGCCCCACTTACGAAAAAATTTTTTTTCGCCCGCGCCGCAAAAAAGCGGTTTTTCAACAATAATCTTGCAAAAACCTACAAAACACCAAAAGAATTGGTTTCTACAACAACACACACATATATAAGGAAATGGCTAATACAAATCTCAAAAAACTCGCGCTCGTCGCCCTCGCGGCGCTTTCGGCAACAACGCTCTTCGGGGAGGCAAAGGAAAGGTTTTTCGCATACCGCTCGTTCTTTGCGGAATTCGGAGCAATGAAAAATTTCGGCGGAGTCGGCGTGAACACAATAGCAATCATGCCCTCCAACACGACAAACTCGCTCGGAGAGCCGTACTGCCAATACCCCGTCTTCTGGCGCGGCGACGGACAGTACGACTGGAAGGCGTTCGACAAACAGTTCGAAGACGTCATTGCCGCAAACCCGAACGCGAAAAT
>DHMA01000175.1:0-674 GCA_002405555.1 Opitutia bacterium UBA4654 | reverse complement strand
GAAAATAATCTGCATTGTAGACCTCAACTCCGCGCCGTGGCTTATGCGCACAATGTCGTTCGGGCACGCGTTCGACGCCGACAGCTTCTCGATGCTTTCGAACTCGCTCGTCTGCCGCCAGTGGAAAAAGGCAACGGAACGCTATCTGAAAGACTATCTCGACCGCGCCGAAAGGAAATTCGGCGACAAAATCTGCGCATACTTGCTCGCCTGCGGACACACCGACGAATGGCTCGACTACACCCTCGGCGTGTCAAGCCCCTGCAAAATAGCCGCGTGGCACGCGTGGCTTAAAAAGAACAAAAAGCCCGACGCCGACATTCCCCCGCTCTCGAAAATTTTTGTGCCCACTTTCGGCGAACTCCACGAGCCGAATTCGTCGGCGGTCGAATACGCGAAATTCGCAAACGAAGCGGTCGCCGAGGCGATGTCGGACTTCGCGAAAATCGCGCGGCAAAAAATTTCGAAAGACAAGCAGATTGGCTCGTTCTTCGGCTATGTGCACAGAAACGCGCTCGACGGGCACATGGCGTACGAAAAAGTCTTCGCCGACCCCAACTTCGACTTCTTCGTCTCCCCCGGGAACTACACCCTCCGCGCAATGGGAGAGGCGAGCGGCTTCATGACGCCAAACGCCACGCGCGCGCGCCTCGGCAAGGGCTGGCTGCACGAAA
>DHMA01000057.1 GCA_002405555.1 Opitutia bacterium UBA4654 | reverse complement strand
ACGACGGCTACGGCGATGTCCTGCGCCATGCCGCCGCGCTTCTTTCGCGCGGCATATTTTCCGCGCCCGACAAGCTGGGCACGGCGTTTGCGCTTGCGCGGTTTTTCGAGTCGCGGAAAAAATATGCGGAGGCGATGTCTGTTTACGGGAGGCTTCCGCTTTCGCTTTCCGACGCGTTCAAGCGGGCTGTCGTTGCGCGGGCGGCTGGGCTTTCGGCGAAATCGGACTTGCCGCTTTCGGAAAAGTTCGCGTCGTTGAAGCGCAGGTTCGACGAAATCGACGCCGCCGCCCGCGCGAAGGCCGTCGCTGAGAAGGCGCGGAAGGACGCGGAACGCGCGGGGAAGTCCGCCGCCTCCGCAAAGAAATAGGGCGTCGGGGCGTTTTTTTTAACGGCGCGTATTTTCGGAAAAAATTTAATCGACAAGCGCGATTTCGGTTTCAAACTCCTCCCTCCGTAAAAATTCAAAAGTCTGTAATACGGTATTTTTATGTGCAAAAATAGTCGGATATTAAACAGAATTGCGGTGGGCGCGCTCTTCTTCAATCAGGGCTTGGTTTTTTCGGCGTGGGCGACGCGCATTCCCGATTTCAAGGCGTCGCTGAACCTCGACGACGCCACGTTGGGCTCTATCCTTTTTGCGATTCCGCTCGGTCAGATGTCGGTGATGATGCTGTCGGGCTGGCTTGTCGCCAAGTTTTCGAGCGCGAAGATTGTCCGCATTGCGGGCGTGCTGTACCCCGCGATGCTTTTTGCGATGACCTGCGCCGACTCAATCGCGACGCTATTCGCCGCGCTTTTCCTCTTCGGGATTTCCGCGAACATGTCGAACATTTCAATCAACACGCAGGCGGTCGACGTCGAGCGCATCTACGGGCGTTCGGTAATGGCGTCGTTCCACGGGCTGTGGAGTTTGGCTGGCTTTTGCGGCGGCGTTTTGAGCGCGTTGCTTGTGGGCTTCGACGTCGGCGTGCTGCCGCACTACATAGGGGTGAACGTGTTTACGTTTGCCACGCTGCTGCTTGCCTCGCGCTACTTTGTGGCGGAGGATTTCGCGCCCGAGTCCGACACGCGTACGCGGAGCTTCTGGCGTCCGACGCCATTCATTCTGTTTCTGGGCGTGATTGCGTTTTCGTGCATGAGCTGCGAGGGCGCGATGTTCGACTGGAGCGTGATTTTCTTCCGCGACGTCGTGGGAACGCCTCCCGACACAAGCAGAATCGGCTTCATCTCGTTCATGTCGGCGATGGCGACGGGGCGGTTTGTCGCCGACTTTCTGATAAACCGCTTCGGGCACTTGGCGGTTTTGCGGATAAGCGGCGTGCTGATTGCCGCGGGCATGGCGACGGCGATTTCGTATCCGAGCGCGATAACGGGCGCGTTGGGATTTCTGCTTGTGGGTTTCGGGGTGTCGTCGGTCGTGCCAACATGTTATAGTCTGGCGGGGCGTTCGCGCAGAATGCCGTCGGGCATGGCGATTGCGGTCGTTTCGACAGTCGGATTTTTCGGCTTCCTGCTTTTCCCGCCGATTATCGGCTACATAGCGCACGTTTCGAGCCTGCGGTTTTCGTTCGCGCTGATGGGCGCAGTGGGGATTTTCGTGACGATAGTTTCGCCCGTGTTGCGCTCGCGCGTGGAAAATTAGCGCGGGGTTCGCGCGGGGAACGGCGGTCTGCAAGCCGCCGTTTTTTTATGCGTCTGGGGCAGGGCGCGGCGCAAAAAATTTCCGAAAAAAAGTTTGACAACCAAACGGATTAACCATTTGGTTAAACCTTATGATTGAAAAAAATTATGTTGCCGAATTGTCCGAGGGCGTTTGTTCCGACGCAAAGGCAAAGATAATAAAGGCGGCGATTGAGGAGTTCGCGACCTATCCGCTGTCGGCGGCGCGTACGCGCAGCATTGCCGCAACCGCGGGCGTCAATCACGCCGCAATCAGCTACTATTTCGGCGGGAAAAACGAACTTTATTTCGAGACCGTAAGACAGCTTGCCGACTATATCCACATCTACATGGCGGACTATTTTGCGCGGGGCGTTGAAATCGGAAAGACGAAATCGGCGGCGGACGCCAAAAAGCTCATTCTCGATTTCGTGATGAGCCGCGTCTGCGTAGACTCGAAGTCGGACGCGCTTTTGCGCAACATAATAATGATTCTCACGCGCGAGGAAATGTATCCCACAAAGGCTTTCGACGTAATCTACGAAAAGATTATATTTCCGTCCATAAACCTGCTTTCCGAAATGCTTACCGTGTGCACGCGCGGCAAAAGCTGCGGCGAGAGGGCGTGCATTCTCGCCCACATGCTCCTGGGGCAGATTATGCTGTTCAATTCGGCGAGGTTCGGCTTCAAGCGCGTGATTGCGTGGAAGTCTTTCGGCGACGCCGAGTACAAAAAGGTTGAGAGCGTGTTTTCCGCCACTCTCGAAAAAATCATTTCTTAGAAAAATTCGAAAAAACAAAATTTAGGAAACATCGACAATGAACATGAAAAAGACAGACATCTATATATGTAATTTTGCGGTCGCGCTGATTGCCGCCGCAACGGCATTCGTATCGGGGTGCAAGAAAAACGGAGCGGCGTCGGCCGGCGCGGAGCGTCCCGCGCCCGCGGTTCAGGTAGCAAAGCCCCTGCACAAGTCGGTCGAATTTTGGGACGACTACACCGCGCGTCTCGAAGCCCTTGCGTACGTCGAACTGCGCGCGCGCGTCGGCGGCTATCTTCAAACGGTCGCCTTCAAGGAGGGCGAATTCGTCAAGGAGGGCGACCTCCTGTTTGTGATTGACCCCCGCCCCTACGAGGCGGCTCTCGCCTCCGCAAAGGCGCAGGTCAAGGAGGTCGAGGCGCGTCTTACGCTCGCCAAAAGCAACACCGACCGCGCGAAGGAGCTTTTCGCCGCAAAGGCGATTTCGAAGGAGACTTTCGAAACCCGCACAAGCGAGCTGCTTTCCGCCGAAGCCGCGCTTCTCGATGCGCGGGCGCGTCTGCGCGACGCCGAGCTGAACCTCGAATTCACGCATATCCGCGCCCCCATTTCGGGCAAGGTCGGCGAGGCGATGGTGGACGCCGGCAACCTCGTTTCGGCGAATTCGACGCTCCTTACGACAATCGTAAAATGCGACGTCATTCAGGCGTATTTCGAAGTCAGCGAGCGCGACAACATCCGCTACAAGAACACGGGGCTTTTCAAGCAGATTGACTCCGTTAAAAAGACCGGACCGAAAACGAAAATCGTGCTTCTCGACGGCAAGACGACCCGCGACGGCCAGCTTACATACTTCGACAACAAAATCGGAACGGAGACTTCGAGCCTTACAATGCGCGCCGACTTCGACAACTCCGACTACCTGCTTTCCCCCGGAATGTTCGCAAAAATCAGCGTTCTCGCCGAAAAGGAACACCCCGTGGTGCTCGTGCCCGAAGACATCATCGGCACGGACCTCGTGAACCGCTATGTCGTAGTCGTAGACAAAAACGACGTCGCACAGTACCGCCCCGTGAAGGTCGGTAGACTGCTCGGCAAGTACCGCGTGATTGACGAAGGCCTTTCTCCCGACGACAGGGTTGTAGCCGTCGGTCTGCAACGCGCCGCCCCGGGAACGAAAGTAGCGCCTACCGAAATCAAGTTCGAAGAGGGCAAATAAAAGAGGCAAACGGAAATGAAATTCTCGCACTTTTTCATAGACAGGCCGATTTTTGCGGCGGTCATTTCCATTCTCATCACCCTAATCGGGGTGGTGGGCTATTTCAGGCTTCCCGTTACCCAGTACCCCGACGTCGTTCCGCCGCAGGTCTCGGTCTCGACAAGCTACCCCGGGGCGTCGCCCGAAATCCTCATGGATACGGTCGTCGCGCCGCTCGAACAGGAAATCAACGGCGTCGAAAACATGATGTATTTTGCGAGCCAGTGCAGCGCGGACGGCTCAATCGTGATTACGGTTACGTTCGAAGTCGGCACGAACCTCGACATCGCGCAGGTGCAGGTGCAAAACCGCGTGGCGATGGCTACCCCGCGACTTCCCGAAGAGGTGCGCAACATCGGCGTCGTGGTGAAAAAACGCTCGCCCGACATGCTTGTGAGCATAAACATCATCTCGCCCGACAAGAGCCGCGACAAGCTCTACCTCACAAACTACGCAATCAGCCAGATGAACGACCGCCTTGCGCGAATATCGGGCGTCGGCGACTTGGAAGTGCTCGGCCCGCGCGAATACAGCATGCGCATTTGGCTCAACCCCGACAAGCTTTCGCGCTACAACATGACGCCCTCGCAGGTGGTGAAATCCCTGCGCGAGCAGAACAAGCAGGTTGCCGCCGGCAAGCTAAACCAAGCCCCCATCGCCAACCCCGACTCCGCGTTCGAGCTTACAATCAACACAAAGGGACGCTTCTCGACGCCCGAAGAATTCGGCGACATCATCATCAAATATTCGCCCGACGGGAAAATCGTAAAGCTGAAAGACGTCGCGAGAGTGGAGCTTGGCTCGTACGACTACACTACCGACTCCTACCTCGACGGCAACCCCTGCGTCGGCATTTCAATCTACCAGCTCCCCGGAACAAACGCGCTCGACACCGCCGAAAGAATCCGCAAAGAGCTTGACGAAATGAAGAAAAGCTTTCCGGCGGGCGTAGACTACGAAATCACAATCGACAACACGACGTTCATCAGAACCTCAATCAACGCAGTCTACCACACGATTTTCGAGGCGGTTCTGCTCGTTGTTTTCGTAATCCTGCTGTTCCTGCAAAGTTGGAGGGCGGCGGTGATTCCGCTGACGGCAATCCCCGTTTCGCTAATCGGAACGTTCGGGTTCATGGACATGTTCGGGTTCTCGGTGAACAACATTTCGCTTTTCGGGATAGTGCTCGCAATCGGCATCGTCGTAGACAACGCAATCGTCATCGTGGAAAACGTGGAGCGCAATATGAAGCTCGGAATGGACGTGCGCGAGGCTACGCGCCAAACCATGAGCCACGTCCAAAACGCGCTGATTGCAATCACGCTCGTGCTCAGCGCGGTGTTCGTGCCGACCGCGTTCGTCGAGGGCATTTCGGGGCAGTTCTACAAACAGTTCGCGCTCACGATTGCCACTTCCACGATTATTTCTGGCGTGGTTTCGCTGACGCTCTCGCCCGCCCTCTGCGTGCTTCTCATCAAGGATTCAAGCGAACGCCCCGACTTCCTCACCCGCGCGATAAACTTCTGCTTCGGCTGGTTCTTCCGCGC
>DHMA01000043.1 GCA_002405555.1 Opitutia bacterium UBA4654 | reverse complement strand
TCGGCGGTTATCGCAAGAAGCGAGGCGTTTGTTGTGGGGATAGTGTAGCCTTTGTATGTTTTTCTGTTGAATGTGATTTCGTCCATATAAAAAAATCGGTTCTGACGATATTGAAGTATATTTTTCGCCCCGTGTGAAGAATAATAGTGTTGGAATTCGGGAAAAAATCTGCCAACATGCGGAAAGGAAAAATGGAAAGAATCATGAAAACGTTTTTTATACTCGCATTGGGCGTCGTTTTGTGCGCAGCGTGCAATTCGACAACACAGAAGGAATCGGCAAGGCAGCTGAGGGATACCGCGGCGCAGCCGCTGGCTAACGAGGCGGCGGTCGCAAAGGCGGCGGCGGAGGCGTGCACGGTGTCGGAGCCGTTCAAGTCGGACCTCGCCGACACGACGTGGGTTCCCGTATTCCTGGCGGGGCAGGGAGAGGCAAAAATGCCGAAATCGGAAAGCGAGTTCGTCTACCTGCGCTTTGCGCCCGACCTCAAAGTCAACGGAATGTCGGGCAACAACCTGTTCGGCGGCAGCTTCGTGATAGGGCAAAACGGCTCGTTCGGGGCGGCAAACATGTTCTCGACGCGCCGCATGGGTCCGTACGGCGAGTACGAATATAAATTCATGCAGGCGCTTCAAAAGGCGGATAGAATCTCGATTTCGTCGGACGGCAAAAAACTCAAACTTCTGCGCGACAAGGAAGTTCTGCTCGATTTCAGAAAAATCCCCAACGGCACGGTTAAACAATGAGTCCGAAAACGGTTATAGTTTGGGCGGGGCTTCGCGTGAAGCCCGAAGCCGCGGAGGAGTTTAAAAAACGCGCGTTGGAGGTTGTCGAAAAAACGCGGCTCGAAGAAAAATGCCTGCGCTACGACCTTCTCCAAGACGCCGCAAACCCCGCCACATTCTACTTCTTCGAAGAATACGCCGACGACGAGGGCTACGCCGCGCACCGCGCAATGCCCTATATGCCGCCGTTCCGCGACTTCCGCGGCACGGTCGTAGAGGAATACCTCGGCATACGCGTGCTTGACGAAATAGCCTCGCACTAAGTCCGCGCGGCAGTACAGAGTTCTTGCTACGCCCGCCGCGCCGTCCGACGTTTCGCCGAGCGAAGCCCGACACCGCCGCCGATTTCGGCGCGTCCGTTTTTGCTTGCGGAAAACGCGCAAATGGCTTGAATACACAACCGCAACCGACAAATACCCGTCGGCTGTTTTTGAAAATTTCAACCAAACAACAAACAATACAAGGAAAATTATGTCGTTAATACTCCGCTCTAAATTGAGCATTATGATGTTCCTGCAATTCATGCTGGTGGCGTCCTTCTGGGTTCAGCTGTCGAGCTATCTCGATAAAATGCACGTCGAAGGTATAATGTTCGCGCTGATTATGTCCACAATGGCAATCGGCTCGATTTTCTCGCCGCTGGTCGGCATGTTCGCCGACAGGGTTGCAAACAGCGAAAAGGTTTTGTTCGTGCTGAACGCGCTCGTGGCGGTTCTGCTGCTCGCCGCGTATTTTACGGTCAACCCGACCATGATTTTCGTATGGCTCGTCTTGGCGATGTGCGCGTACATGCCCACATGGGGTCTTACGTCGTCGATTGCCATGGCAAACAGCACGCCGGAGGCGTTCCCGCTCATCCGCGTGTTCGGCTCGCTGGGCTGGGTTTGCGCGGCGGTTTTCGCGTTCGGGGCAAAGTTCCTTTTCGACGCAGTTATCGACGGCACGGCGATTCCGCTCGCATGCGGCGCGGCGGTTGCGGCGGTTGCGGCGGTTTTCGCGCTCTTCCTCCCCGCGACTCCCCCGAAGGCGAAAGGCGAACCGATGTCCGTTGCCGACGCCCTCGGTCTTCGCGCGTTCGCAATGCTCAAAGACCGCAACGTTGCGATTTTCATGGTTTGCGTAATCGTCTGGACGGTGGCGTTCACAATTTACTGGATGTACGGTTCGTTCCTCGCGAGCCTCGGCGTAAAGAACATTACGCCCACGCTGAACGTGGGTCAGGTTTCGGAACTGCTTTTCATGGTTCTCATTCCCGTCGCCATTAAATGCATAGGCTTCAAGAACACGATGGGCTTGGGCATCTTGGCGATGTTCCTCCGCTACGTCATGAGCGCGTTCGCGCCCGAAGTCGGCGGACTCTACTGGGGCGCGATTGCGGTTCACGGCATAATCTTCGGCTTCTTCTTCGTAGCCGCGCAGATGTATATCGACAAAAAGGCGTCCGATGACATCAAGGCGCAGGCGCAGGGCTTGTACTTCTTCTTCTACGGCATCGCGCAGATTTTCGGCACATTCTTCTCGACATGGCTGATTTCGCACTACACAAGCAACGCAATCGTAGCCGACGCCGTTCAGGCGAGCACAAATTGGCAGTCGGTTTTCTGGGTTGAAGCGGCAATTTCGGGCGCATTGCTCGTGTTCTTCTACCTGTTCTTCAAGGACGACACGAAAAAGGCGTAATTTGCGCATTTTGAACGGAAGAGCCTTCCTTTTGGGGGAGGCTCTTTTTTTGTTGCATTGACAGCCCGATTTGGTAAATTCGGCATTTTCATTAAAACAAGGAGAAGTACTTTGAGAGACGATTACATCAAAGAAGCACAGAAAATCATTCCCGACCCCAACATTCTCATCAATGTGGTATCGCGCCGCGTAAAACAGCTCAAAGCGGGGAGCGAGCCTACGGTGGAGTCGCTGGAAAAGCTTGAACTTGAAGATATTGCTCTGCTTGAAATAATCAGGGGCAATATAAGCTACGAACTCTTCTCGCCGCGCACGGATTCCGTCGAATAGGCTTCGTCGGCATTCTGATTGCGGCTGAATCCGCGCGGCATTGTAAATTGCGGCGCGGTTTTTTGTTCGGATAACATGGCAAAAAAGGAATCGGAAAGAAAGGTAGTCGAGATTCGCAACCGTAAGGCGAGTCGCGACTTTTTCATAGGCGAAACTTTCGAGGCGGGCATTGCGCTTTCCGGCACGGAAATCAAGAGCCTGCGCGGCGCTCACGCCCAGATAAACGACGCCTTTGTGCGCGTCGATAACGGCGAGGCGGTTCTCTATCAGGCGCACATTTCCGAATACGACTTCGGCAATATCAACAA
>DHMA01000192.1:1666-3992 GCA_002405555.1 Opitutia bacterium UBA4654 | reverse complement strand
ACTGTCGCGAACGCCGCGTATGCAGTGGGCTACGAGAGTCCGACGCAGTTCAGCCGCGAGTACAAGCGGCATTTCGGCGTTTCGCCCAAGCGCGACGTTGCCGTTTGACGCGTTGCGGTCGGGGGGCGGATTCAGTTAGCGTCGGGAGTCGGATTTTTCGGCGTTTGAATATGTCGCGCGAGTACGGCGCGGGAATGCGCCGCGGGCGTGCCGTATGAAAATGCGTTGCGGGAATGCGGTGTTGGGTTGCAATGCGGCGGGGTTTTCCCGTCCTGTTTTCGTCCGAAAGTTCCGCGTTATGGTTTTGCGCGGATTTCCCGCTTTCCGCCGCGCCCTGCGGTTTAAGCGGGCGGGGCGGCGGAGTTTTGAATGCGGGTTATTTGAGGTTTTGGCGGAAGAATTCTTCGATTTCGTCGAAGGGGATTTTTCCCGATTTGTTGTCGTAGAGGTCGGTGTGGTTTGCGCCTTTTACGATGAGGAGTTTTTTGTTTTCGCCTTTGAGCTTTTTGAACGCGTCTTCGCCCATGTAGCGCGAGTGCGCGTTTTCCCCGTGGACGACCATGACCGCGTTTTCGATTTCCCCCGCGAACGAGAGCAGCGGCATATTCATGAACGAAAGCACGGAGGTTTTGTTCCAGCCGTCGTTTGAATTGAGCGAGCGCGGGTGGTATCCGCGCGGCGTTTTATAATAGTCGTGGTAGTCTTTGACGAACTGCGGGGCGTCGGGCGGAAGCGGGTCTACGACGCCTCCCGCGCGGGGATAGAAGCCGTTTTTATAGTCGGCGGTGCGCTGGGCGGCGAGCTGCCTGCGGAGTTGGTTGCGTTCTTCGGGAGTGGTTTTGTCGAAGTATCCGAACGCGCTCACGCGGCTCATGTCGTACATGGTGGAGGCGACGGTCGCCTTAATGCGCGGGTCGATTGCGGCGGCGTTGATTGCCATTCCGCCCCAGCCGCAGATTCCGAGAATCCCGATTTTGTCGGCGTCGGCTTTGCCGCAGGTCGAGAGGAAATCGACGGCGGCGCAGAAGTCTTCGGTGTTGATGTCGGGCGACGCCACGTTGCGCGGCGAGCCGCCGCTTTCGCCCGTATACGACGGGTCGAACGCGATTGTAAGGAAGCCGCGTTCGGCGAGCGTTTGCGCGTAAAGCCCCGACGACTGTTCCTTGACCGCGCCGAACGGTCCCGATACTGCGATTGCCGGCAGTTTCCCCGATGCGTTTGCGGGTTCGTACATGTCGGCTGCGAGCGTGATTCCGTAGCGGTTGACGAAGGTGATTTTTGAGTGTTTTACTTTGCCGCTTTGCGGGAAGACTTTGTCCCACTTTTGGGTGAGCGATAATTTTTCCATTTCGAGATTTTGAAGATTGTTGTTTGGGTTGGCCGCAACAGCCGCCGTTGCCGCGAGCGCGGCGGCGGACAGCCCCGCGGCGGATTTCAAAAATGTCGCGGGTTTCATGCGGCTATTTTGCGAGTTTGAGGGAGTCGAGCCATTTCGCGACGGTCTTTTCCGCGCTCCTTACCGAGCCGCCGCGGACGGGCAGGGCTTCGAGAATTTTCGAATTCGGGCAGAGCGTTTTGATGTCGGAGACCGCGCGTCCCATGCGGCTTCCCTCGTGCGTCATAAATGGCGCTACGTTCTTGCCCGCAAGGTTCGCCTGCGTCAGGAATGTGCGGATTGGCGACGACACCGTCCCCCACCAGTTGGGCGAGCCTACGAAAACCGTGTCGTAGCCTGAGAGGTCGGGGATTTTTGTTTTTACGGGGCGGCAGTATTTTGCGTCTGTCTCCTTTTTTGCGATGTCTACGGTTTGTCCGTAGACGGAGGGGTAGGGCGTTTCGGGCAGGATTTCGAGCATGTCCGCGCCCGTCAGCTTTTTGATGGTTTCGGCTATTACGCGGGTGTTGCCGCTCCAGGAATAATATGCTACGAGCATTTTGTTTCCTTTTGTTTCGGGTTTTGCCGCAAACGCGCTTGTCGCTAAAATTGCGGCGGGAAGCATTGTCAAGAATGTCTTTCTTTTCATGGATTTGTCCTGATTGTCCGCCGATAATACCAGATTCCGCGCTCCGCGTAAATACACACTACGACCTAAAATCTGCCCGATTCTGCCGATTGCCGCATTTTTGCAAAAGGTCGGATTGGGCAGAATTTCGGCGGGAACGCATATTTACAATTCCGCGTTTTTACGATAATATGTTCGGCAAAAAGAAAGGACTCTCAATGGGAAAAATATTATCGGCGGCATTGGCGTTTTGCGCGCTTTTCATTTCAAATTCAACAACGGCAAAAAATATGGACAGTCTTACTACAAACGAAAAGAACATC
>DHMA01000192.1:216-1619 GCA_002405555.1 Opitutia bacterium UBA4654 | reverse complement strand
TCCGCGCGGCGGCGTTTGCCGCCAAGGGCGACCAAGCAGGCTTGAAATCCGCGCTCTCGGCGGGGCTTGATTCGGGCGTGTCGGCGGGCGAATACAAGGAGGTGCTTGTGCAGCTCTACGCGTACTGCGGATTCCCGCGCAGTCTGAACGCGCTCGGAACGCTCATGGGGCTTCTCGAAGAGCGCGGCGGAAAGGACGCCGAGGGAAAGCGTCCGTCGCCGCCGCCCGCGGGCAAAAGCGTGGAGTTCGGCGCGGCGAACCAGACAAAGCTTGTCGGCCGCGAGGTCAAGGGAAAGCTTTTCGACTTCGCTCCCGCAATCGACGAATACCTCAAAGCCCACCTTTTCGGCGACATTTTCTCGCGCGACAACCTCGACTGGCGCACGCGCGAAATCGCGACTGTCGCCATGCTTGCGGCAATGGACGGCGTGGAACCGCAGCTTAACGCGCACATCGCAATAGCGAAAAACAACGGCGTTTCCGACGCGCAGGCGGCGGAGATTCTTTCGATAGTTTCGGACGAAGTGCGCGGCGGCGCGGCGGCAAGCCCGTTCCCGTTCGGCGCGGAGAACACGGCGTACGCAAAATATTTCAGCGGGAAGTCGTACCTTGCGCGGCTTTCGAAAAATTCCGACTTGGGCGTTCCCATCGCCAACGTGAGCTTTGCTCCGAAGTGCCGCAACAACTGGCACAGCCACACGGGCGGGCAGATTTTGATAGCAGTCGGCGGCAGGGGCTTCTATCAGGAAAAGGGCAAGCCCGCGCGCGAGCTGAAAGCGGGCGACATCGTGGAAATCGCCCCGAATGTCGTGCACTGGCACGGGGCGGCTCCCGACAGCTGGTTCTCGCATTTGGCCATTGAATGCAAGCCCGACACAAACAAAAACACTTGGCTCGAACCCGTCTCGGACGAAGAGTACGAACGCGCGACATCGGGCAAATAGGAGGTTATGCCATGGAATTTGTAAAGCTTAACAACGGTGTGGAAATGCCCGCCGAGGGCTTCGGAGTCTTCCAAGTAGACGACGCGAAGATTTGCGAAAGGGCGGTGCTCGACGCAATTTCCGTCGGCTACCGCTCGATAGACACGGCGGCGGCGTACTTCAACGAAGAGGCGGTGGGGGCGGCTCTTAAAAAATGCGGCGTCCCGCGCGGCGAGCTTTTCGTAACCACGAAACTCTGGATTCAGGACGCGGGCTACGAAAACGCGAAAAAGGCGTTCGAAACCTCCCTGCGCAAACTCGGCTTGGACTACATCGACCTCTACCTAATCCACCAGCCTTTCGGCGACTACTACGGCTCGTGGCGGGCGATGGAGGAGCTTGCCGACGCGGGGAAAGTCCGCGCAATAGGCGTCAGCAATTTCTACCCCGACAGGCTCGCCGACCTCTGCGTGAACGCGC
>DHMA01000192.1:0-143 GCA_002405555.1 Opitutia bacterium UBA4654 | reverse complement strand
CCCGCCGTTAATCAGGTCGAGCTTCACCCGTTTTTCGCGCAGAAATCCGCGCTCGAAGCCATGCGCTCGTTCGGCGTGCGCCCCGAAGCGTGGGGGCCGTTGGCGGAGGGCAGGCACGGCATTTTTACGCACCCGCTGCTTTC
>DHMA01000103.1:7216-10215 GCA_002405555.1 Opitutia bacterium UBA4654 | reverse complement strand
TTCGAGCGACATTGTCAGGATTTTGTCGCCGGGTTGGAGAACCGCCGTGTAGACTGCGATGTTCGCCTGCGAGCCCGAATGGGGCTGTACGTTTACGTGTTCCGCGCCGAAAAGCTCCTTAGCCCTGTCGATTGCGAGCTGTTCCACGATGTCCACAAATTCGCAGCCGCCGTAGTATCTTTTGCCCGGATAACCTTCGGCGTATTTGTTTGTGAGGGTCGAGCCCATTGCTTCCATAACCGCGGGAATAACGAAGTTTTCCGAGGCGATGAGTTCGATATGCGTTTGTTGACGGTTGGTTTCGGCCTTGATTGCGTCGAAAACCGCGCTGTCTACTTCTTTGAGGGGAGCTGCTTTGATGGCGTTGTTCATTGTGAAACGTGTTGTGAGCGTTTATTTTTTGTTCCGCGAAATGCGGGAGATTTTGAGATTCCGACTTTGCCGCTTTTTTGCAACCAAAATCTTTAACAATCTTTTTCGAAGTCCATGAATTTTCCGACGCGCCTTTCGTGGCGTCCGCCCTCGAACTGCGTTTCCGCGAAAATCCGCACGAGCCTTTCGGCGAGTTCCGCTGGGACGTATTTTGCGCCCATGCAGATTACGTTTGCGTTGTTGTGCAGGCGCGAGAATTTTGCGCAGTCTTCGTTGTGGCAGAGCGCGGCGCGTATTCCCCGCACCTTGTTCGCGGCGATTGACATTCCGATTCCCGTGGTGCACAGCAGCACGCCGAAGCCGGCTTTGCCCGATTTCACGTCGGCGCAGACTTTTGCGGCGAAGTCGGGGTAGTCTACGCTCGACTTGTCGAAAGTGCCTTCGTCGGTAATTTCGAAGTCGCCCGAGAGCGCGGCGACGAGCGCGTTTTTGAGGTCGATTGCGCCGTGGTCGCAACCTATGCTAAGCTTTTGTTTCATTTTGCAGGTATTTTAAAATTGAGGGTATTGCCGAAACTATTTCGTCGCGCACTTCGGTATAGTCCGCCAAGTTGCCGCCGTAGGGGTCGAAGACGTCTTTGTATTTCGCCTTTTCGTTTAAATCGAGCACCCTGAACAGGCGTTTGGGCAGGTTGCGGAAGCGGCTTTTGAGAACGTCGATATGCGACGAGTCCATCGCGAAAATCGCGAACGATTGGTCTGCGATTTTCTGCGTCATGGCGGTCGAGCGGTAGCCCGAAATGTCGATTCCCACTTTTGCGAGAGCCTCTATCGAGTGCGCGCTCGGCAGCATGCCGTCAACCGTCGATACCCCCGCCGAGCAGATTTCGAGCCTGCGGACGGGGTCGTCCGCGTCGGTCGCGGCGACTGCGTGTTTGAGCAGAGCCTCGCCCATGGGCGAGCGGCAGATGTTGCCCGAACATACAAAAACCACTTTGTTTCGTTTATCGTCTCCCATTTGGAAAATATAATGCGTATTTTAATTGTGTAAATGTAATCGGAATATGCGCGTGTTTGCGTACGGTGTCGAGCATTTTTGCGCCTATTCGGCTTCGAGAGTCGCGACGTTTTCGATGTGCCGCGTCTGCGGAAAGAGGTCGAAAGGTTGCAGTTTGAGCAGCCTGTATCCGCGCGATGTGAGGAATGCGAGATCCCTCGCCTGCGTGTCGGGGCCGCACGAGACGTAGACTATGCGCCGCGGCGCGAACGCCGTGAGCTGTTCGAGGAACGCGGTGTCGCAGCCCGCGCGGGGCGGGTCTATGATTACCGATGTCTCCGCGCCGCCGAATTTTTTTGCCACGCCGTCGAAAATCGTCTCCGCCTTGCCGATGAGGAATTCGCAGTTTTTTATTCCGTTGATTTTTGCGTTGGCGTTCGCGCAGACTATTGCCTTCGAGCTGATTTCCACTCCCGCGACGTTTTCGAATTTCTTCGCCGCCGCCAGCGCGAACACGCCCACCCCGCAGTACGCGTCAACGAGGTTGCGCGAGCCTTCCGCCTCGGAAATCGCGTAGTTTACGAGGTCGGGCAGAATGTGCGGGTTGTTTTGGAAAAATTCGCCCGCGCAGAACTGGTAGGCGATGCCGCCGACGCGCTCGGTGATAATCGCGTTGTTGTCCTGGCAGACGCCCTCTGCGCAGTCGCGCAAAAGGAGCGTTCCGCCGCGGCGCGGGTTAGATTTTTTGATTCTCTCACGCGCGGCGGGCAGGGCTGCGTTGATTGCGTTAGATGCAATCGGGCACTGCGGAACGTCCACAAGAGCGCTGCGCCTGCCCTGCATGATGAAGCCCACGGGCATTTCGCCGTTGCGCGGGCGTTCGTAGTGGGGCGTGAGCTTCGACCTGTATCCGTACTGCGCGGGCGAGCCGTGCGTCGGCGACACTTCGAAGTCTATCCCTCCGATTCTTTTGACAAGCTCGCGAACCTGCCTGCGCTTCCATTCGAGCTGCGCGGGGTACGCCAAGTGCTGGTACTGGCAGCCGCCGCAAGTGCCGAAGAGCGGGCAGACGGGCTTTACGCGGTCGGGCGACTCTTTCAGCACTTCTACCAAATCGGCTTCCGAAAAGTTTTTGTGGTTTTTGTACACGCGTGCCTTCACGCGTTCGCCGCCGAGCGCGAACGGCACCATGACGACCCAGCCGTCGATGCGTCCCACGCCCGCACCGAGGTTCGTGAGGTCGTCGATGTCAAGCTCGACGATTTCGCGGTACTGGAAGGGTTCGGGTACGAAATTTTTTGGGGGAGTGTCGTGTTTGTTCATAAAAAAGTTGTCAGGACAGTTTTTTATGTTTTCGTATAAGGGCAACACTAAAATATGTCCGACGAATTTATACAGAGCAGACAGAATCCGCGCGTGAAGCTTTTAGACAGGCTGCGCGACAGGGCGGGGCGCAGGAAAACGGGGCTTTTTGCGGTCGAGGGACTGCGCGAGCTTTCGCGCTGCGTCGAAACCGTCGGCGCGGACGAAATTTATTTTTGCCCCGACTTTTTCAAAAGCGGCGAGCATTCGGCGTTTGTCGAAAAACTGCGGGCCGACTCCGAAATTCCGCTCTGCCGGCTGTCGGCGGG
>DHMA01000103.1:4843-7209 GCA_002405555.1 Opitutia bacterium UBA4654 | reverse complement strand
AAAAAATCCGCGACGGCGGGAAAATCCCACTCTGCCGCCTGTCCGAAGGCGCGTTTGAAAAGGTCTCGAACCGCGAGGGCTGCGACGGCCTTATCGGCGTCGTAAAGCAGTGGAGTTGCGGGCTGGAAGAGCTGGAGCTTTCGGGCGCGGAGAATCCGACGGTGCTTGTCGCCGATTCAATCGAAAAATCGGGCAACCTCGGCGCGCTTTTGCGCAGCGCCGACGCCCTCTGCGCGGAGGCGGTAATCCTCACAAATTCCGTCTGCGACATTTTCAACCCCGCGGTTGTCCGCGCGTCGCAGGGTGCGCTGTTTTCGGTAAAAGTCGCCGAGGCGGCTCCCGCGGAGGCGGCGGAGTGGCTGAAAGCCCGCGGCATAAAAACTTTCGGGGCGCATCTGGGCGCGTCGGACTTCCTCTGGAACGCCGACATGTCCGTTTCCTGCGCGATTGTCGTAGGCTCGGAAAAGGACGGGCTCGGCGATGACTGGAACGGGCTTCTTGATTGCAGGGTGAAAATCCCCATGGGCGGAATTTCCGACAGCATGAACGTAAACGTCGCCGCCGCCCTGTTTTTGTACGAGGCTTTGCGGAGCAAATCCGCGCTTTGAATTTAGGACAACAACAAATAGAAAAATCGCACTATGAAAAAAATACCCGCAATACTCGTTTCGCTCGCAGCAGCATTTTCGGCGTTCGGCGGAGACTCGTCTCCCAAGTTCTTTTCGGGCGTAGACGCCGACTGGGCGAACTGGAAGAATCAGGCATACAACTACGGCTTCGACAAGACGAAAGTTCCCGTCCCGATTTACTTCGACTCGTCGATAATGACGAACTCGACCATTATGGTTCGCGGCAACGACAACTTCAAGAAACGCTGGGGCTTGCACGTTTTCGAGGCGTATGCCCGCGACGACCGCTCGCGCATCACGATGATTTTGAACAAGCACGTCGAGGAAGGGCTGCCCGTCGCGGAGCTCTACTATTACGCGGCGGCGTACGGGCAGGGCTTTTCGGCGTACAACTGGTTCAGGGTAGGCTCGGACGTTCCGTACCACTCGTTCATGTTCGGGCGCGACAAGGCTATTTTCTACGGCGAAGTCGATATGCGCAATCTCTTCGTTCTCGACAATATAGGCAGGGCGGATTTGCTCGACAAAATGCCGCCCGCGGCAGACTGGAAAGCCGAGGCGGAAAAACTCCACCCCCGCGAAAAATTCGAGACGGACAGGGACTGCGAGCACGCCCGCATGGGAGTCATGTACCAGTACGAGCTTAAAATGCTCAAAAAGAAGGCTCTCAAAAACGCCAAGAACGGCGCGATGTTCTACGACAAAGACAACGACATTGTGGTCGTGAAAGTCGGCGGCAAGTGGCGCAAAGTCGTAACGGAAGACCCCCCCGCGGGCGTCTCCTACGACGAATAGCATAGCGTGCGGAAGTCCGACTTCCCTGCGGGGCGCGGAACAAACCCGCGCAAAATGCGGCATTTTGCGTCGCGGAGCGTGTGGGCTTCGCGACGCTTTCTTTTTTATAAGCTTGCAAAGGCGGCGTTCTGAAAAAAAATGTCGGTTTTACGAAAATGAAAATCGGAGTAGGGCAGATTGACACGCGCGTGGGCGATTTCGAAGGCAACGCGCAAAAGATTTTAACCGCGTGCGAAAAATTCGCCCGCGACGGCGCGGACTTCGCGGTATTTCCAGAATCGGCGGTTTCGGGGTATCCGATAAAGGACCTCGTGTTTTACGGAAAATTCGTGGAAGCCGCGCAGAAAACCCTTGCGGAGCTTGCAAAAAAACTTCCGCTTCCCGCGCTCGTGGGCTGCCCCCGCGCGTGCGGAGACGGCTCGGTGGGCTACCGCAACTCGGCGTACTGGCTCGAAAACGGAAAGGCCGCCGCCGTGTGCGACAAGCATTTGCTGCCCAACTACGGCGCGCTCAACGACGCCCGCAACTTCGATTCGGGCAAGGATTTTTGCGTTGTGGAATTCAAGGGCAAACGCTTGGGAATCACCATTTGCGAAGACATCTGGACTCTCCCGACAATCCCCACCGCCGCCCGCTACGAGTACTTCCCCAAGCCGCTCGACTATTTTGCGGGGGGCGGAAAAATCGACATGCTCGTAAACATTTCGGCAAGCGTCTTTTCGAGCGGCAACGACACCGTGCGCCACAGGGGCGGCCTACTTTGCGAAGTCTCGAAGCTCGTCGGCGCTCCGCTTCTTTGGTGCAACCTTGTGGGCGGCAACGACGAAATTGTTTTCGCGGGCGGGAGCATGTATGTTGACGCTTCGCGCGGAGAGCCGAAGTCGCAGTGCCTTGAAAAATTCGCGGAGGACTGCCGCATTATAGATACCGAAAAAGTGGCGG
>DHMA01000103.1:2923-4804 GCA_002405555.1 Opitutia bacterium UBA4654 | reverse complement strand
CGACGGAGACTCCGCCGACTTCAAGGGCGACGCCGACCTCAAAAAGGCGGTCGTCATGGCTCTGCGCGACTTCGTCGAAAAATGCGCGATAAAGCGCGTGCTCATAGGGCTTAGCGGCGGCATAGACTCCGCGCTTGTGGCGGCTCTGGCGGTCGAGGCTCTGGGCGCGGAGCGCGTAATCGGCGTCTCCATGCCGTCGAAAATTTCGAGCGAACACAGCAAGGGCGACGCCCGCAAGCTCGCCGAAAATTTGGGGATAGAGTTCCACACCGTCTCGATTGCCGAAATCGTCGCGGCGACGGAATCGACCCTCGCGCCGCTGTTTGCGGGTCGCCCGCGCGACGTCACCGAGGAAAACATACAGTCGCGCGCGCGCGGGCTTGTTCTGATGGCGATTTCAAATAAATTCGGCGCGTTGGTTTTGACTACTGGCAACAAGAGCGAATGCGCCGTCGGCTACTGCACCCTCTACGGCGACACCTGCGGCGGCTTCGCCCCGATTTCCGACCTCTACAAGACGGAGGTTTACAGAATTTCGAACCTCATAAACAGGGAGGCGGGGCGCGAAATCATTCCGCAAAACACGATAGACAAACCGCCGTCGGCGGAGCTTCGCCCCGACCAGAAAGACGAGGACTCCCTGCCGCCCTACGACCTCTTCGACGCAATTTTGCGCCTGCACATCGACGAATACATGTCGGTTTCCGAAATCGTCGGGCGCGGCTTCGACAGGGCGGTTGTCGAGGACGTCGCCCGCAAGGTTGCCCGCGCCGAGTACAAGCGCACGCAGTACCCGATTGGCCCGAAAGTTTCGACGGTCGCGTACGCGTCGGACAGAAAAATCCCCGTGGCGGCGCGTCGCGGCATTCAGTAGGCTTTTTATGAACTCGAAAGAACTTTTCGAAGAATCCAAAAAATATCTCGTGGGCGGCGTGAACTCGCCCGTCCGCGCGTTCCGCAGTGTCGGCGGCGAGCCGTTTTTCACGGAGTCGGCGCACGGCGCAAAGCTCCGCACGGCGGACGGCCGCGAGCTTGTCGATTTCGTCTGCACTTGGGGTCCCGCGCTCTTCGGGCACGACCACCCCGTTATCCGCGCGGCGATAGAAAAGGCGCTGCAAAACGGCACGTCGTTCGGCACGCCGTCGGAGGGCGAACTGCAAATGGCAAAGCTCATCAACGCGATGATTCCCTGCGCGGAAATGGTCAGAATGACGAATTCGGGCACGGAGGCAACGATGTCGGCAATCAGGCTCGCGCGGGGATTCACCAAGCGCGACAAGATTGTGAAGTTCGCTGGCTGCTACCACGGGCACGTCGACAGCCTGCTCGTCAAGGCGGGCAGCGGCGCGCTCACTTTCGGCAATCCCGATTCCGCGGGCATTCCCGCCGACCTCGCAAAGCTCACCCTTGTTCTGCCGTTTAACGACGCCGACGCGGTAGACGAATGCTTCGCAAAATACGGCGAAGAAATTGCGTGCATTATCGTAGAGCCGTACCCCGCGAACGTCGGGCTGATTCCCCCGAAAGCGGGCTTCCTGAAACGCCTGCGGAGCGTCTGCGACAAATACGGCAGCCTTCTGATTTTCGACGAAGTAATTACAGGTTTCCGAGTCGCCGCTGGCGGAGCGCAGGCTCGCGAGGGCGTTTTGCCCGACCTCTGCGCCCTCGGAAAAATCATAGGCGGCGGGCTTCCCGTCGGCGCGTTCTGCGGACGCCGCGACATCATGGAGTATATTGCGCCGCTGGGGCCGGTGTATCAGGCGGGAACGCTCAGCGGCAATCCGCTCGCGATGGCTGCGGGAATCGCGGCTCTTACGCTAATCCGCGAGTCCAACCCCTATGCCGAGCTTGAACGCAAGTCGAAGTTCATGGTCGAGGCGG
>DHMA01000103.1:1903-2854 GCA_002405555.1 Opitutia bacterium UBA4654 | reverse complement strand
TCGAGGCGGTTCGCGCGGCGGCGCAAAAGAAGGGCGTGGCAATCCAGACTCCGATGGCGGCGTCGCTTTTCTCGTTCTTCTTCAATTCCGAGGAGGTCGTAAACTACGACGTCGCGCGGCGTTCCGACACGGGCTTGTACAAAAAATTCTTCAAGGGCTGTCTCGACGGCGGCGTCTATTTTGCGCCTTCGGCTTTCGAAATCTGCTTCATGAGCGCCGCCCACACGCAGGACGATTTGGACAGGGCGGCGGAAGTCGTTTCGAAATCCATTGCACTCCTTTGACTTTTTGCGGCTTTTTCGGCGCGTCGGACTTCCGTCCGGCGCGTTTTTTGTTGTGAAAGACCGCGCTTTTTGCTAAACGTTTTTTCCGAATTAAACAACAACCTACACACATTCGGAGGAACTTATGAAGAGGCTTATTTTGATGTTGGCGGCGGCGTCCCTTGCGGCGTCGCCGATTTTCGCGCAGCACGGCGCAAAAACAATGCCGTGGGAGCGCAAGGCAAACGCCGCGCAAAAGGGCGAAGCCCCGCTGTCAAACAAACTAAAATCGCTTTGGTCCGACCCCGTCTTGCAGGAGAAAATCGCCCTCGGAATCGAAAACAACCGCAAGGGCGACTTCTACCTGACGTTTATCGACCAGCGGAAACGTCCCGTGAAAGTGGACAATCTCAAAGTAGAAATGCTTAGGCACGACTTCCTTTTCGGGGCGCAGATTTTCCTGCTCGGCGGCTTCAAGACCGAGGAGGAAAACCGACTCTACGAAAAGCACTTTCTGGAGCTTTTCAACTTCGCCACAGTTCCGTTCTATTGGAAGGCGTACGAGCAGAAGGACGGCGTATTCCAGTTCGAAAAAGACGTTTCCGCGCAGGGCGTGGAGCACCTCTATCGCCGTCCGTCGCAGGACGCAATCGTCGAGTTCTGCAACAAAAACGGGCTTAAAATGAAG
>DHMA01000103.1:0-1846 GCA_002405555.1 Opitutia bacterium UBA4654 | reverse complement strand
TTGCGTGGTACATCAACGACCACGCTTTGCCCAAGTGGATGCCGCGCGAGGAAAAGGTCATCGAAAAATATATGTGCCGCTACATCGACAAGGTCGCGGAACGCTACGGTTGGAACATCAATATCTGGGACGTCGCCAACGAGTCTTCCGACACTCAGGACCATTACAAAACTCCCAACTACTTCCCGACCGACCACGTTTTCAAGGCGTTCAAAGAGGCGGAACGCGCGTTTTCCTACAACAACGAGTTTATCATGAACTACACCACGCCCGTGTGGATGCGCGTCGCCCGTTACCACGAGTACGCTACCGACTATCTGCTGACTTCCGACATTCTCGCGCGGGGCGGCAAGCTCGACATAATCGGGCTTCAGCTCCACTACTTCAAAAAGGCCGACCGCCAAGCCCTCATGGCGGGCGGATCCTGGACGCCCGACGAACTCTTCGACGTGCTCGACACGTTCTCGCGCCTGAACAAGCCAATCCACATCACCGAAATCAGCTTCCCCTGCATGGCGGAGGGCAAAGTCGGCGAGGAAAAGCAGGCGTTTCTCTTCGAGAATTTCTACAAGCTGTGGTTTTCGCACCCGAAAGTCGAGGCAATCACCTACTGGCACTTTGTGGACGGCACCGCTGGCAGCGAGGACGTCTTCAACAGCGGAATTTTGCGCCGCGACTTCTCGAAGAAACCCGCCTACGACGTTCTCGACCGCCTCATAAACAGGGAGTGGCGCACAAACCTTTCGTTCGACAAATCCGCCGACGAATTCCACTTCCGCTGTTTCTACGGAACGTACAAAGTGTCGTTCGAGCGCAACGGCAAAAAGTACGAGCAAACCGTGGTTCTCAACAAAAACGTGCGCAAGCACGCCTACATCACGGTAGAGTAGGCGACGCTTGAAATAGTCGGCTTTCCGAAACGCAAAACTCCGCGCCCGAAATGGAAGCGGAGTTTTTTTGCGGAGGCTGTCCGCAATTGCGTATGCGTCCTGCGGAAGCCGTTTTGCGACTCGCCCGCCGTCAGCGTTTCGCCGAAAGGCGGCGGAGGGTTGCGTGGTAGTTCATAATCGCGTTTGCGATTGTCGTTGCGATTCTCTGCCTGTATGCGGCGGTCGCCATGTTTTTGCACTCGTAGTTGTTCGAGATGAACCCGCATTCGACGAGCGTTGCGGGCATTTTCGGGCTTTTGAGCACCGCGAAGCGCGCGCGTTTCACGCCCCTGTCGGGCAAGTGCGTCGTGTAGTGAAGCGACCTCTGAATGTAGTACGCCAAAAGCTGGTTCCACTCGTCGTTCGAGTGTCCGTCGTACGCGACGTGGTCCGACTTAGACACGCCCCTGCTTGTCGTAGACGGCATTGAGCGCGGCGTCAGCGCGAATGTCTCTATTCCCGAAACCGACGGCGACGCCGCGTTGCAGTGAATGCTTACCATGAGGTCGGCGCGGAGCGCGTTCGCCTTTTTGGGGCGGTCGGCAAGTTCTATGAATTCGTCGCGCGTGCGCGAGTACGACACTTTGTAGCCGTTCTTTTTCAGCTCGCGCCCGAGCCTGAGCGCGATGTCGAGAGCCACCGCCTTTTCGCTGAGTTTGTAGGTTTTGTTGTACGCGCCCCTGTCTTTGCCGCCGTGCCCCGCGTCAATGAAAATGTGGAAGAGCTTGGGCGGCGTGCCGTTGTTTTGCGGAAAGAGAATCGGGATTATAGACTTGAAATAGTCGCGCTTTGCAACGTACAGCATGCCCTTGCTTTCCACGACCGCGTGCCCGAGCCAGACCGTGATTCCGTTCAAGTCCATCGCGCGGGAGTTCGTTTCGAAAGTCATGCGCGACGTCTTCCCGAACACCGTCTGC
>DHMA01000015.1:9843-10334 GCA_002405555.1 Opitutia bacterium UBA4654 | reverse complement strand
GTTTTTTCAAGATTTTTGTCTTTTTGTTTATGGCAATCCGAAATTTCCTGTTTGGGAATATCTGCCGATTTCATTAAGAGACTTTCATCTTTATCTAATATCTCCCGCTCTTTTCTGTATTTTAAATTCAAGCGTAAAGATTTTGGAGTATACAATTCAGTAGGATAACCATTTCCAATGTAAGCATAATATGGAGACAATAGTTCAAAAACGCTGGTTTTGCGCTTATCCAATGCGTCCCATACCATATGCAGGTAAGCTACTTCAATTATATATGGATAAATATCCGTTAAATACCTTGCTATTTCAAATTGAACATTATCGTATATTAAAAATTCGGGTGTACTTTTCATGACAATCCGACCATCGCCTGTGTCGATTTCCATTGTAATAGAAACATATTCTTTACCCAAATCCATAGGATAATAGAATTATCACTCGTAGCCCTTGACAAGAAAAAATTTTCAGAAAAATAAAAAAAAATAAAAATT
>DHMA01000015.1:0-9746 GCA_002405555.1 Opitutia bacterium UBA4654 | reverse complement strand
GTTTCAATAGGTATCTATATCGACAGAGATACACGAGACCTTGTAAAGGAAATTCTCGCAGAGAAGGGACTGACACTGACTGATTATCTTTACGCACAACTGTTAAAATTGTTAAACAAGGAAGAAAATGAAATCGTTGACGTTCTCGAAAAATTCGATGGAAGAAAAAAAGGCTCTGCTCTTGCTGAGACGAAAAAGAATCGAAAAAAGTAAAAAACTTCTTTTTAACGCGGTGTCGCGACATTGTAAAAATAGAAATTTCACAAGCGAGCTTTCTAAAAAATATATGAGGTGTCGCGACATTAAGAAAATGGAGGTAGCGTGATTTTTACGCAAAGGCAAGGTTCATGAAAACATACATCAACATATCAAACGTTCCCGTCGAGATTGCGGAAGAGGTGAAACGTATTGCCGAGCGCGAATATAACGGCAACGAATCAGCGGCTTACAGAAAACTGCTTGCCGAAGCTCTCGAAGCCCGCAGGCGCAAGGTCGCAAGGGCAATCAAGAAAGGCGCGTGAAATGGAAGCGGTGGCATTGAACGAATTTTGCACGGTCGGCGAGTGCGCCAAATTTCTCAAAGGGCGCGGCGCGGTTGTTTCGGTTGCGGAGCTTAGGCGCATTGCCCGCGACAAGGACCTGCCGTTTCGCAAGGGTGCGGGGCGTACGCTGCTTTATCGTTCGGCGCAGTTGCTCGGCGCGTTTGAGTCAACGTTTATGCGACCCTCTGAAATTTTAGTAATGGCTCGCAGTCGTGCCAGAAAGGCGGTGTGTGATGTACGAGCCTGACGGAAACGGACCGAGTAAGTTTATGCCGCCGATACGCGACTTTTCGGAGCGATACGACGAGGCGGGCATGGACGTCCACGGCAACCCGCGCGAGGTCATTTGGGGCATTATTGCCGCGCTCATCGTCGGTCCGATTGCGTACATCGCGTTTTGTGCGGTGCTGGCACTGGGCGACATTTTTTAATATTTTTTGCGGCGGCTGTGTCTTTGATTTTGGACGCGCAAATTCCGCCGCTCTCATCAACCAAAAAAAACAACAAACAAAAAAAGCCCGCCGAAAGGCGAGCTGGAATGGATAAAGAAAACAAGGACAAATGAATACAGGAAATAGTCTAGAAGAAACTCAAACACCAAAACACAAAGTTGGAGACGTTGTGTGGATACCAACGCCGTACAATATTAATAACCGTGGATTGGTATTTATGCAAACCAAAATAATTGCGGTTGTTTACACGCGTTTTAACAGCGAGTCTAAATTCGAAGGATATATACTCGCGAACGAGCGCGGGCACAGTTTAATCGAGGAGTCTGGCGTGTTTACAACCCCCGAAGAATTGGAAGCCTTTTTTGAACAAAAAATCAAAATAAAATCCGAAACGGAGGACAAATAATGGCGAGAACGAAGAAACCAAATGCGCCGAAGCTGACGCAAATATCAATCAGTTTGCCCCGCGAACTCATCGGGCAGATTGACCAGATGGCGGCGGCAGACAACCGCAACCGCTCGAATTTTATTACAACGACGCTCCGCAGAATCGCGGAGGAAAAACTGGGAAAATTAACCGTCAAAAAAGGATAGTAAATATGAATACCGAATCACCGAATCAAGCTTGCAATGAGCTTATTAAATTTCTCGTGCCGCTCGCGGAGGGCGCGGTTGTGCCCGACCTTGTGAACGAAATACACGAGGTCGTGCGTGCCGTGCGCGAGACGGGCAAGGCGGGCGACATTTCGCTCAAACTCAAAATCGCGCCCTGCAACGGCTCGGAACGGCAGGTTGTGGTCAACGCCGAAATCAACTCCAAGCCTCCGAAGTCTGCGCGTCCGATGAGTTTGTATTTTGCCGACGAGGACGGCGCGTTGCATCGGCAGGACCCGCTCCAAATGGGGCTGAAATTTGACGAAGAGAAACCCGAAATCAACAAATGAAACAACAATAACATTATCATTAAGGAGTTATAAAAAATGGAAAACGAAAATGAAGTAAACACAGCCGCCGCAATCATCGAACGCCTTGCCAAGCAGGACGTAAAAGCATTTGGCGGACAAAAGAAGACCGACCGCAATATCCGCCATTATGCGATTGTGCCCGACGATATGTCGCTAAAATCGCTCGATTTTTTGGACGCGAAAGCACCAGAACACTCGCCCGATTTTATCGACGCGGACAGCTTTACAAAGTATGTAAAGGATTACGCGAACGCCGACGAAAGCCGCTTGTTTGCGAATCTTACGGGGCTGAAACTCTGTTGTGTAATTGACTACGCCAAAAAGTGCAACGAGCCGAGCGAGGCAATCGACGGCGAATGTCAACACTACGCGAACTTTGTACTCGAAGAAACCGAGGATTTTAAAGCGTTCCGCGAGATTGACGGCAAGACGCTTGAACAGCCCGAATTTATCGCGTTTTTGATGGAAAGGTCGCACTGTTTTTCGTCGCCCGACCAAGCGACGATTTTGGAAATTGCGACGAAGCTTGAAGTCAAGAATAACGTGACGTTCAGCGGAAAAGAACGCTCGAATGACGGCGGAATCAATTTGACTTACCGCGAAGACGTGGACGCGAGAGTCGGCACTGCGGGCAAAATCAAAGTGCCCGATTTTGTCGAATTGGAACTCCAAGCGTTTGAGGGCGGCGAGAAGATGAAGCTTCGCGCGAGGTTCTACTTCAAACTCTCTGGCGGCGCGGTGTTGTTTTCGGTGAAAATTCTGAACTTGCGCGAAACGATTCTCAAAAACTTCCGCGAGGTTTGCGACAAAATCGCCGAGGATACTGGGCTTCCGATTCACTACACGAAGTAAGGAGCGCGAGATGAGCGAGCAAATTACAACGCTAAAAAATCAGGTAGTGGCGGGCTTCGGGACGGTCGAGGCGTTCGAGCTGCTGCAAAGGCAGGGGCTTATGTTGAGCAAGAGTTCGATGTTGCCCGACGCGTTCAAAAACAATGTCGCCGACTGTTCTATCGCGCTCGAAATGAGCGCGAGAATGGGCAACACGGTTTCGCCGCTGTCGATTTTGCAGTCGATAGTGCCCGTGTTCGGCAAGCCTACGTTCGAGGCTAAATTCGTCATCGGGCTGCTCAAAGCCCGCTGCGGCTATCGCAGGTTCGACTACGAAATGTCGGGCGAAGTCGGCGACGCGGGCGAGGTACGCAGGACGCAGAAGCTCGACCGCGCGGGCAAGCCCGTACTCGACAAAAAGGGCAACCCGATTTACGACAACGAAATCATACGCGCGGGCAGGACGTGTCTTGCGTATGCAATCGACCGCGACGGCAACAGGCTTGACGGCGTGCCCGTTTCGATGGCGATGGCGAAAGTCGAGGGTTGGTACGACAAGAACGGCAGCAAGTGGCAGACGATGCCCGAGCTTATGTTGCGATACCGCGCGGCGACGTTTTTCAAAAACATCCACTGCCCCGAAATCACAATGGGCTTCCGCTCGACAGACGAAGCCGCCGATATGGTGGACGCCGAAATCGAAATCGTTGACGAAGCCCCGAAGCCGTCGGCGTTCAGGCGGTCGAAGCCCAGAAAGGAGGAAAAGCCCGAAGCGGTAGCGAACGTTCCGCAGCTGTCCGAAAAGCCCGCCGAAGAGCCGAAAGCGCAAACTGCGGCGGACTCCGAAGAGGACGCGCCGACGGTGGAAACGCCCGACTTTGACGACGCGCCCGAAGCTCCGAAAGTCGAGCCGAAACAGGCGGACGAAAAGCCGCTTGCAAAGCTCAAACGCCTGCTTGCCGAAGAGAGCCTGACCGAGGCGCAATGCAAAAACTACTGCCGCCGAAACGGTATGCTTGCGGGCGGCAAGGTTGACGAATTTGCGGCAACGCGAATCATAAACGCGTGGGACACTGTCGCGGAATTTATCGCGAAAATGCCCGCCGAAGACGAGGGAGGCGCGAAATGAGCGGCGAAAACGCAATCGAAAATCTGGCGCGGGGCGGGCTTCCGTCCGCGTCCAAGATGACGCGCATATTCCACTGCCCCGCGAGTTTCAGGCTCAACCAAGGCGAGCTTCCGCAGCCCTCTTCGGAGGTCGCGGCGGAGGGTACGCTGTTGCACAAAGTCTGCGAGCTTGCGGCGTATCCTACCGACGAAGAGGCGCAGGAGGAACGCAAGAGAATCGAGGCAACGCTGACTCCCGAACAGATGTCGGCCGTCGAGTTTGCGCTTGAAAAGCTGGCGGAGATACAAAAGCACTTTAAAGCCAAGTACGGCAGATATGACACCGACGCGGAACGCCGACTCGAATTGGAGACGCTCGACGGCAAGCTGTTGATGAGCGGCAAGGGCGACTACATAGGCTTCGGCGGAAACCGCGCGTTTGTAATCGACTACAAGTTCGGGCGCGGGTATGTGGAGCCTGCCGAGCGGAATATGCAGCTTGCGGCAATGGCGGCTCTCGTTTGGCGGGAATACGACGTGGAAGCAGTAGATGTTTACATAATCCAGCCGAGAGCAGAGAGCGCGGAGCGGCGCATAACGGCGGCGGTCTACGAACTCGAAGACCTCAAAACCGCGACGCAGGCAATCAAGGAAGCCTGTTTTGCGGCGTTGTACGGCGAGAATCCGCAGCAGTCGGTCGGCTACTGGTGCAAGTTTTGCGAAAGCAAGTACCGCTGCGCGGCGGCGCAGAAAGTTATGGACGACGAATCCGCGCTTGTGGCAAAGGGGTTTGAAATCACGCCCGACAATGTGCGCGAGGTTTTCGAAAAGGCGAAGTTCGTAGGCAAGATGTGCGCTGACATCGTGAAAAAATGCGGCGAAGTGGTGTCGGAAAATCCCGATTTGGAAACGGGTTTGTATTTTGCGCCGAATTCGCCGATTCGCTCGATTCCCGACACGCTCGGCGCGTTGCGCGTGGTCGAGGAAAAGCTCGGACGCGAGTTGACCGACGACGAATTGTGCCGGCTTGTTCAATTCAAAATCGGCGAACTCGAAAGGTTTTTCACCGCCGAAATGAAAGCGGCGAACCCCGACGCGAAAATCACAAAAAAGGCACTCGCCGAGGCGTTCGGAAAGGCGTTGAAAGAGCGCGGGCTGATTGAGTATTCGGCGAAAGCCCCAAGCCTCAAAGTAAAGGAGTAGTTATGGGAGAGCATATCGACCAATACCAAAACATCGCAAGGCTGTTCAGGCGGCTTGCCGACGCGTTCGACGCGCTCGGCGGCGGACCTGTAAGCCGCGTCGATTATTCGAACGCGCCCGACGTGAATTTTTCCGACGACTTCATCATCAGTGGCGTTGTGATGAAAGACGCGGAATGCAAGGCGTTTCAAAAGCGAAACGGGGATGTGGGCTATATGACGCGCATAAACGTCAAAATGTCGAAGCCCGTAAACAATTCGTATTTTGCGAACTGCATAGCTTGGACGAACAAGCGCGAGTATCAGTTCTTAAAGGACGACGCGGTGGAATTTCGCGGACGCTTCGAAATGAACAGTCGCGGCTATGTCGATTTTATCATTGCAAAAGACGGCAATATGAAGCCGAAAGCTCCCGCGCCGTCCGCCGAGGATACGCAGGCGGAAGACGAAATCCCCTTTTAAAAAGGCGCGGCGATGAACCGAATGATTCCGGATTTTTCGAAAGACGACGTGATGAACAGCCTGTCGCTGCTCGCGGAGGTGTTCTTCCGCCGTCTCTGGAACAAAGCCGACGATTTCGGGCGCTACGACGCAAGACCGCTGATTCTTAAAGCAGAACTGTTTCCTCTCCGCGAAACAAGACTACCCGACATTTCCCGTTGCCTCCAAGAGTGCGAGGCTGCCGGACTGCTCGTGAGCTACAAAGCCGAGAACGGAACTTTTCTGCAAATCAACAATTTCAACCAACGCGTCCGCGCGGCGAAATCAAAGTACCCGCCGATGCCCGACGGTTGGCGGTCAAATGTCGGTCAAGTGTCGGGCGGGTGTCGGCGTGAAGAAGAAGATGAATCGGAAATATCTCCCTCACCGCGCGTACGCGAGGACGGGTTTACTTTCGAGGAGGTCTTGGCGGCGGCGAAAGACCCGAGCGTTGCGCTCTCCGAAGCCGACTGCAAGGCGTTTTTCGAGCATTACGACGGCGAATGGACCTACGGCAACGGGCAGGCTATCACCAACCTTGCAACCGCCCTACGCCGTTGGAAAGCCAAAAAAGGCGCTTTCGACGGCAGACCGAAAGCGCAAAGCGTTATCGCGGACGAGTACTCGCTCGAAAGGGCGTTTGAGTACATCGAGGGTCGCAATCTCGGCGACTACGAGGGCGACCCAAGAGGCTCGGAAGCCCTGAAAAAATGGGCGGAAGACAACGGCGTATTCGACCGCCTGCGCAACCGAAACGACAAGCTGTACAAGTACGTTTTTAAAACCAAATAACATTAAAAAAAGGACAAACATATGGATTTAAACGAATATCAAAGCAGGGCGGCGGAAACACTGCTGCCGACATCGGATAATCTGAATTATCTTGCGCTCGGGCTTGCGTCCGAGGCGGGCGAATTTGCGGGCAAGGTCAAGAAGCTTATCCGCGACGGCGAGTTCGACGACAAAGCCGCGATGAAGGAGCTCGGCGACGTGCTCTGGTACGTTGCTATGGCGGCAAAAAAATTGGGCTACACGCTCGAAGACGTGGCGCGAGTCAACAACCTCAAACTCCGCAGCCGCGCCGAACGCGGCGAGCTTGGCGGATATGGCGACGAAAGGTAGAGCACAGTGAAATACGAGACTTACAGAGTTGAGGCGGAGGGCTGCCCGTATTACTTCAAGGTGGCGACGAGCGAGCACGAGACCGAAATATACCTTGTTCGGAGCGACAACAAAGGCGATGTGTTGGGTTCGCTTAAAATCCACGAAGGCGAGCCTGCGGATAGAGACGATGTTATGTTAATGGTCAACGTTTGGAAAAGCATATTTGCCAAATTCTCTTTTAACAAAATTGAATCCGACGTACCAAGTACTAACGAAGTACCAGTTTCCACAAAAATAGTAGTTGGTGCAAAACTGTCTGACGGCAAGGCAACTTGCGCGAAAAAACGACGCGCAAATACTACAAAGAGAAAGGCGGTAAAATGAACGTCAATTTTACCGTGTTTATCGACAAAATCCTTTCGGGCGAAAAGCGGCAGACTATCCGCCGCGCCTCGCCGAAATGGGAAAACGTCAAGGTGGGCGACAAGCTCACCTTGTACACGGGTTTAAAAGAGTGCCGCAAGCTTGGCGAGGCGGTCGTGGAGAGCATTACGCCGATATGTTTGCTTACTGTGCCACGACGGGCTTGGATTAAAACTCCGCTCGGAGTTTTGAGCATTTGCGATGACGACCTCGAACTAATTGCGATAATGGACGGATTTAACAATTTGTGCCAATTTTGGCAATTTTTCGCCGAAAAATACGGCGACGAGGAAAGCGAATTTAACGTTATCCGGTGGACAGATTTTAAGGAGGCAAAAGATGAGCGTTTATAAAAAACACTTTGCCGAACTCGAAAAGTGTTTTGTGGCGGCGGAGAACTTGTCGATGTCGCGCGGCGAATGTTTTACGCGGTTTTTAAATATGCTTACGGCAGCGCTCGAACAGGCGAACAATCGGTTTTTTGACGCATATGACGAAGAAGTCGAAGCCGCGTATATGCGCGAAAAAAACGCGTCGAAAAATCCAAGCGAATATTCGCGGGCATTGGGAATACTGACAACTGCGCTTTCGGAATTTAGAGGTGATTTTCTCGGCGAATTTGCAAGCTATATCGGGGGCTTGGAGAAAAACCGCAAGGGGCAATGCTTCACGCCATTCGGACTTTGCGAGCTGCTCGCAAAAATAATGATACCCGACGATTTTAAGCCGCAAAAATTGCCGCTTGTAATTCAAGAACCCGCGTGCGGCGGCGGCGCTATTATCATCGCCACGGCGGAGCGTTTGCGGGCTGTCGGATTAAGTAGTCGAGATTTTTATTTCGTAGCAAACGACATCGACGACAAATGTGTGAAGATGGCGTATATCCAGTGCACACTCCTCGATATACCAGCCGTCATTTACACGGGCGACACTCTTAAAATGGAGCTTAGATGCTGCCGCCCGACGCTGTCGTTTTTGATAAATTTTGCGGACAAATTGACAAACAGTAAGGAGGTAGTGAAATGAGCAATAAACTAAAACCGTGCCCGTTCTGCGGAAGCAATAACATTTACCTCTACAAGGCTTGCGGCGTTTGTGATGATGACGCGTGGCTCGAATGCTTGGAATGCGGAGTAAAAACAAAAGCCTTTCGAGACACAGATGAGGCAATTGACGCGTGGAACAACCGCGTTGAGCCGACGTTTACGCCCGCCGAGTTGGACGCAATCCGCCGAATGTTCCGCGACCGCTACCCACGAGCCCGCGAATTGCCCGAAATCGAACAGGCAATCATTGAAAAGTGCGCAAATGCGTTGAAAGGAGGCGCGGAATGAAAAATACTAAAATCGAGTGGTGCGACCATACCGTCAATTTTTGGTGGGGTTGCACGGAGGTTTCGGAAGCCTGCCAAAACTGCTATGCGCGGGCGATTGCAAGGCGTTTTAAGGTGGATTGTTGGGGCGATGACAAGCTCCGCCATTTTAGGTTTGAGAAGGCAATCGAAGAGGTGCGCAAGCTCAACGCTTCGGCGAAGCGTCGGCACGTTGTCGAAACAGTGTTTGTCAATTCGATGTCGGACTTTTTCGACGGAAACGTTTCTGACGGAATCAGGCTTTCGTTATGGCGGCTCTTTGGAGAATGCGGAAACCTCCGCTTTATGATTCTGACGAAACGGGCGCAACATTTCAGAAATCATTTTAGAACTTACGAGAGCAACATTCCGCCGAATGTTCACTTCGGTTTTACCGTCGAAAATCAGGAGCGTTTCAACGAGCGTATGTCTGCCCTCGACGGGCTTGGCGTAAAAGTGTTTTTGAGCTGCGAGCCGTTGCTCGACTTAATCAGAATCACCCCACGCTACGCAAAAAAAATTGATTGGGTGATAGTAGGAGGCGAGCGGTGCGCCAAAAGTCGCGCAAGAACTTTTCGCGGAATAGACGCGGGCGCTCTGCTCTTTGATTGTCGGAAACTTGGCATTCCGTTTTTCTTCAAGCAACACGGCGCAAATTGGAGTTTTTGGGAAGATGAAGCATACACCACCACCGTGCGCGAATACCCAAAGTGGCACAATAAATGGGAGGCGGACAAATGAAAATAGTTGACGCGCCAAGACCGAAATCCAAAGCCGCGCAAATTAAAGGCGTATGTAAAGCTATTTGCGGGAAACAACAGAGCGTCTATATCGAGTTTGAAAAAGAAAAGTGCTACTTTTGCAAGGTAGCACTTCGATATGGATTTAAAACCCGAACCCAAATCCAGAACGGCAAAGGCGGGTGGCTTGTTTGGGTCTACTGACAAATTTTGAAAAGATGTGCCTTTATATAGTCAAGATTTGCTATAAGAGTTGTTAATCTTTCGATTTTTTGTAAAATATTCATCGAGCTTAAATCAACTTTAGTATTTTCGCCAACTAGCATAGTTAGTTCGCGCGAAATGATACGTAGCTTCATGTCGCGTTCACCTAATGATATAAAATTGGAAAGAGTCTTATTGCTGTCTTGTATTTTTTGCAAACTGTCCCTTTCTGATGAAACGATTGCTATAATTGAGTCCAAAATATTGATGTAATCCTTGCCTGCAAGGGGTATTTCGTTCTCAACCAATTCAAAAATTGTTCTTGCGAACAATGTGTCGGCACAA
>DHMA01000014.1:579-5633 GCA_002405555.1 Opitutia bacterium UBA4654 | reverse complement strand
GCGTCTATTGCGCGTTCGGCGAAAAGCCTGCGAACCGCGCCGCCCGAAACGGGGCCGCATTTCGTTCCGTCTTTTTCGTAGTACCACATGTTATTTACCTATGCAAAATTTTGAAAATATCCTGTCGAGAATCTGCTCGTTGTCGGTCTTTCCGACGATTTCGCCGAGGGCGTCGAGCGACTCGCGCAGGTCGGACGCCACAAGCTCCGACGGCTCGTTGTTTTCGATTTTCGCCCGCGCCGATTTTATCGAGTCGAGCGTTCTTTCGAGAGCCGCCGCGTGCCGCGCCCCCACGAGGACGTCGTCCGCCGACGCCGTTATGCAGTGCTCTTCAATCAGCCCAACCACCGCGTTGCGCAGGCTTTCAAGCCCCTCGTTTTTCTCGCAGGAAATCCGAACGGTTTTGAAGCCCGCAAAGCTCTTTTCGAAGAGTTTGGGCCTCGATTCGGGAAGGTCGCACTTGTTTATCACAACGACCGTGTTTTGGGGCGTGAAAACCGCCTCCGCTCCGTGCGGAAGTTCGGGGATTTCCGCGGCGGCGTCGAGCACAAGCAGCCCGATGTCGCAGCGTTTGAGCCTGTCCACCGCCATGGCTACGCCTTTCGCCTCTATTTCGCAGTCCGTTTCGCGCAGTCCCGCGGTATCGACGAGGTTTACGGCGTATCTGCCGACGATGAGCTTTTCGGAAATGAAGTCGCGCGTGGTGCCCGCCGTGGCGCTTACGATTGCGCGTTCGTCGCCCACGAGCGCGTTTAGCAGCGACGATTTCCCCGCGTTCGGCGCGCCAGCAATCACGGCGTTTATGCCGTCGTGCACAAGCGGCGCGTACTTGGCGGTTGCAAGGAGCTTTTCGACGTCGGCGGCGAGCGCGTCGGCGGAGTCGGCAAGCTTTTGCTTGTCCTCTTCGGGAAGGTCGTCTTCGGGAAAATCTATGTACGCCTCGACCAGCGCGGACATGTCGAGAAGCCCGTCGGAAATGCGGGCGACTCGCCTGCCAAGCTCGCCCGAAAGCTGTTTTTGCGCCGCCTGCAACGCGCGTTCGCCGCGCGCGCCGATTACGAGGGCTACCGCCTCCGCCTGCGAGAGGTCGAGCTTGTCGTTCATGAACGCCCGCCGCGTAAATTCGCCCGCCTGCGCGGGTCTTGCGCCCCGCGCAAAGAGGTCGTCGAGAATTTTCCGCGCGATGAACGGGTTGCCGTGGCACGAGATTTCGAGCATGTCCTCTCCCGTGTACGACGCGGGTTTTTCGAAGAGCGTAAATACCGCTTCGTCGAGCGTTTCGCCCGCGAGGTTTTTGTAGACGCCGAAATTCGCAACCCGCGGTTCGACCGTCCGCCTGCGGAAAGCCTCCCGCGCAATTCTTGCGCAGTCCGCGCCGCTGAGCCTTACCAGCGCGATTGCCGACTCCCCGCTGGGAGTGGAAAGTGCCGCTATCGTTTCTTCCATTGTTTTCCGAAAAGTTTTTTTGTTGCCATTGCCGCCGCCGCGCACGCGCAAAACGCCGCGCCCCCGACGGACAGCGCGTCGATTCGCGCCTTGAATTTTGTCGAACCCGTGTTCGCCGAAAAGTCTATTTTCTGCGCCCTCTGCCATTCGGTCATGTCGGCTTCGAAAGCCGAGTACGCCGCGAAGTACGCGCAGACGCCGACCGCCGCCGACACCGCAATCACCGCGAATTTGAATCTGCGCGTGTATTTTTTCATTTTACGCCGCGCGCCCCGAGGGCTTTTTCGAGTTTCGAAAGGTCGAGCTTTGCCGAAACGCCGANNGCCCTCAACGCCGCTTCGAGTTTGCGCATGTCGAGCCTGTCCGCCGCCGCGACTCCGTTTTTGCCGAACCAGCCCTGATTCATCTCTATGCAGTAGAGTATGTCGGCGCGGGACGACCTCACCGAATCGAGGTTGTGCGGGTAGAGCTTTTTGACCTCCGTGAGCACTCCGTTTTTGTCGAAAAATCCGATGTCGAGCGGGATTTTCGTGTTCTTCATCCAGAACGACGCCCTCGACGGCGTTTCGTAGACGAACACCATGCCGTCGTTTTCGCCGAGCGAGTCCCTGAACATCAGCCCGCGCATTTTCTCCGCGTCGGAGACCGCCAGCTGCGCCCTGAACGCGACGCCGCCTACGGACATGTCGAAAAACGCGTCGGCGTCGGCGGTTTTCGGCTTGTCGGCTGGGCATGCGCACAAAAGCAGCGCGCACGCGTGCGCGCATACGAACTTTACAATATTCGGCATGTCTTTTAATCTGTACAATTAAAATTCCCGCGCAATAATAAAAAAATGAAAAGAGAAATTGTTTTGAGAGGCTCGTGCCAGACCGACGCCGATATGCTTTATTTTACGGGCGTTCCCGTCCCAGACCCTTTCTACGCGTTCACGCTGCGCGGGCGCAAGTGCGCGTTAATCGGCGCGCTCGAATTGGGTCGGCTCTCAAAGGGCGGGCGGCTCGACGAAATTTTCGACCTCAGCTCCCTTGCCAACAAATATTTTATTCCCGGACGCGCCGACGAAACCGACGTGCTTGCGAAAATCCTCAAAAACTCCCGCGTCCGCGGGCTGCTTGTTCCGCAGAATTTCCCCGCATTGCAGCTCGAAAGGCTCAGGGAGGAGGGCTTCGACGTTGCGGTTGCAGACTCGCCGATTCTCCCCGAACGCGACGTGAAATCCGCCCGCGAGCTTGCCGAAATCGAAAAGGCGAACGCCGTCGCCGCAAAGGGCTTTGCGCGGATAGCGCAGATTCTGCGAGAGTCGGAAGTGTCCGACGGAAAGCTCGTCTGGCGGAATAGGACGGTTTCGAGCGAGTTGTTGCGCTTCGAGGTCGAAAGCGCGGCTTTGGCGGAGGGCGCGGACGCAATGTATACGATTGTCGCGGGAGGAAATCAGGCATGCGACCCGCACGAAGTAGGGCACGGCGCGATTCTCCCGAATTCCCTGATTGTTGCCGACATCTTCCCGCGCCTGAGGTCGTCGGGCTATTTCGGCGACATGACCCGCACGTTCTTGAAGGGAACTCCCAGCGACGCGCAGGCGCGGCTTGTCGAAACCGTCGCCGCCGCCCAGAGGCTTGCGCTTTCGAAAATCCGCGACGGCGCGGAAGGCTCGGGAATCCACGCCACCGTGGACGACTTCTTCGCCGAAAACGGCTATTATACCGAGTTCCGCAACGGCGCGTGGGGCGGATTTTTCCATTCCACGGGGCACGGCGTGGGGCTTGACATTCACGAAAAAATTTCGATAAGCCCGCGCTACTGCAAACTGCGTTCGGGCAACGTCGTCACCGTCGAGCCGGGGCTGTATTACCGCGGAATAGGGGGGTGCAGAATAGAGGACACCGTGGTTGTGCGCAAAAACCGCGCGCGCAAACTCTCCAACTACCCCTACGATTGGGTCATAAAATAGTTGCCAAGCGCGGGGCGTTTTGCGAAACTTTGCGGCATGTTCAGGTGGCTCGTAATTCTTGTTTGCGCGTTCGTTTCGGCGGGCAACGTCGGCGCGGAAATCGGCGAAAAGGCGTTTCGCGAACGCGCAAAATGCGCGGTTGCGGTAAAATACAGCATAGAGCTTGAAGAGGACAGGCGGCAGGTCGCTACAATGGGCATGGTTGCCGACTCCGACGGCACGGTTATAGTGCCCGCAAGCGAGATTCCGCTTTCGCTCCGCCACGACGAACTCAAAGACTTTAAAATCCACTTCTTCGGCGGAGACCCCGACGGCTACTCCGCAGAATACCTCGGCGCGGACTCTCTTTCGGGCACGCACTTCCTCAAACTGAAAAAGGGGCTTCCCGACGGGCTCGTTCCGTATACGTCGTTTGCGCGGGCGGGCGTTTCGCGCGGGCAGACGGTGTGGGGCGCGGGAATTTCGCGCGAGGAGTTTTTGTTCGAGCCGTACCTGCTGAAATCGTACGTGTCCGACATCGGGCGGCGTCCCGTAATGAAGGCGGCGTCCCCCGTTCCCGTAGCGGCGGTGGGAACTGCGGTATTCGACGAAAGCGGAAATTTCGTCGGCTGGGGAGACTCTCCCGCAAGCGAGCTTCGCCTGCTCTACGCCGAAAAAATCAACGGGCTTCCGATAACCCTCGCCGCGCCGGTCTCGACCGACTCTTTCATTCTGCCCGACGAGCTTGACAAAATTCTCGCCCGCCGCCCCCCGCGCCCCGAAGGCGGCAAATTCGGCTGGCTTGGGCTTGTCAACACAAAGGTTTTGAAGCGCGACGTCGCAAAAATGATGGGCGTGGGGAACGCCCGCGCGTTTCTAATCAGCGACATCGCCAAAGGCTCGCCCGCGGAAACGGCGGGGCTGAAAAAGGGCGACATCGTGGTGGCGGTGGACGGGAAGTCGGTGGAAGTCTGCTTCGAGCAATTCGCGCTCTACAATTTCAGGCTGCTGTTTGCCGAGCACAAAAAGGGCGACAAAATTCCGCTTTCGGTAATCCGCGCGTCCGACGCCCCGCGCAAAGTCGAGGTTGTCGTGGGCGAGAACCCGAAAACCCACAGGGAGTCGAAGACGAAGTATTTTAAAAGGATAGGTTTTTCCGTCCGCGAATACCTTTTCGACGACGCCGTAGCACGCAAAAACCTCGAAATAAAGACCGACGCTCCGCCCGTCGTAAAATACGTAAAGCCGAACAGCCCCGCCGCCTCCGCGCTGCCCGCCCGCCTGTTTGCCGGCGACATCGTGCGCGAAATAAATTCAAAGCCCGTGTTCTCCTACGCCGAAGCCGTCGCGGAGCTTGCAAAGCTCGACGCGTCCGCAAAGGAAATCGTGATTTTGGCGGAGGACATGAAAGAGACAAAACTCGTGAGAATCAAGCTCGACTGATGAAACTTTCCGCAACATTCATGCTTATTTTCTGCGCCGTTCCGCTTTTCGCCGAAGCGGGATTCGCCGACGCCGACGCCCCGCTTACGGAGTCTCTGCGCGAGCGGGCGGCGACCGCCGAACGCCTCGAAAACTGGCGCGAAGAGCGGGCGCGGCTGCTTGCGCTTGAAAAGTCTTACGCGGCTTTGGCAAAGTCGAAACGCGCGGAAATTGCGGCGGTTGCTGCGGCGAA
>DHMA01000014.1:0-523 GCA_002405555.1 Opitutia bacterium UBA4654 | reverse complement strand
CTTTCCGACGCCTCCGCAAAAAACGACTCCGACGCCCGCGACTTGCAGCGCCTTTCGTCTTTTGCCGACGCCCAATACGCCGCCCTGCTTTCAGACCCCCGCGCGGCGGAAATTCTGCGCGGCGCGTTCCCAGAAAACCTCGACGGCAAGACGGCCGTCGAAAAGCTGCGCGTCTTGGCGGACGCAATCGACAGGCTCTTCGCGGCGGACAAGACCGTCGAAAAGGGCGCGGACGGGAAAGTCCGCACGGGGATTTTTTTGAGGGCTTCCGGCGCGGAATCGCGCGGCGGCATTGCCGAGCTGAAAACGGAGGGCGCAAAACATGGAAAATAGGGTTTTGAAATTCTTTGCGCTATTCGCCGCCGCGTTCGCGCCCGCCTTTGCGGGGCTTGCGGCGGAGTCAAACTGGGCGCGGGGAGAGCTTGAAAAGGCGCGGGCGGCGGACGCGGCGGCCGTCGCTAAAATCGCGGCGGAACGCGCGGAAATTGCGGCGCGGATTTCAGGGCTCGCGGAGGAGTCGGCG
>DHMA01000008.1 GCA_002405555.1 Opitutia bacterium UBA4654 | reverse complement strand
TGGCTGCGCATCGGCAAGGACGGACGCCTCTGGGCGGTGAACCCCGAAAACGGCTTCTTCGGCGTTGCTCCGGGCACCAGCATGAAGACGAACCCGAACGCGATGCTCTCGTGCTCGAAGAACACAATCTTCACGAACGTAGCCCTCACGGACGACGGCGACGTATGGTGGGAAGGCATGACCAAAGAACCTCCGGCGCACCTGAAGGATTGGCACGGCAACGATTGGACTCCCGATAGCCCGACCCCCGCTGCCCACCCGAACAGCCGCTTCACGGCTCCCTTGGCAAACTGCCCCTGCCTCGACGAAAACGCCGACAAGCTCGAAGGCGTTCCGATTTCGGCAATCGTCATCGGCGGACGCCGCCCGAAGGGCATTCCGCTGGTATTCGAATCCTTCAACTGGACGCACGGTGTATACCTCGGCGCAATGATGGGTTCTGAACGCACGGCTGCCGCAGAAGGCAAACAGGGCGAACTCCGTTCCGACCCGATGGCTATGCTCCCCTTCGCGGGCTACAACATGGCAAACTACCTCGGACACCTCGTCAAGATGGGCAAGAACCTCGAAAAGACTCCGCGCTTCTACCACGTCAACTGGTTCCGCCGCGACGCGGAAGGCAACTTCATGTGGCCCGGATTCGGCGCAAACGCCCGCGTCCTCGCGTGGATTGTCAACCGCCAGAACGGCGAAGCGAAGGCAAAGGAAACGGCTATCGGCTTCGTTCCCGAATACGACGACCTCGACTGGGACGGCATGGAATACTCGAAGGACACGTTCAAGGAACTGATGACCTACGATCCCGCCACGGTTTCGGCGCAGCCGCTCTCCGAAGAGCTCTTCGAACTGCTCCCGCATTCGCTCAAAGTCGAACGCGAAGCGCTGCTCGAAAGACTCTCCTAATATCGGGGAATATCAAAAAAAAAGGACAACCGAAAGGTTGTCCTTTTTTTTTGCGCCCCGCAAAACGGAATTGCGGATTGCGGGCGCGAAGCCGCGCGGCGTTGCCCGCCGCGGGAACGGCTCAGCAGGGCGGCCAGTGGAGGGGGCGTCCGCCGAGAATGTGGATGTGCAGGTGCGGGACGGTTTCGCCCGCAAGAAGCCCGTTGTTGATTACAACTCTGAATCCGTCGTCAAGCCCGCATTTCTTTGCGATTTCGGGAACTTTGAGCATGAGGTGCGCGAGAATGGGCGCGTCGGATTCCTCCGCCTTTGCGAGCCTTTCAATCGGCTTTACCGGAAACAGCAGAACGTGGACGGGAGCCTGCGGATTGATGTCGTTTATCGCCGCGCACACGTCGTCGCGGTAAACGAATTTCGCGGGAATTTCGCCGTCTATGATTTTTTCGAATAGGGTTTTCATGCGGTAAAAGATAGACCCGCGCCGCCGCCAATGCAAACGGAATTTTCCGTCAGACGAAAATAATTTCGACATTCGGCAGCTCGTAGCGCATGAGGTAGTTTTCGACGGTCTCCATGTTTTCGGCAAAAGCCGACTTCCGCGCGGGCGTCATTTTGCCCTTGGGCGGCACTCCCGCGCGTTCGAGCGACGACACCACGAGAATCCCGCGCCGATAGCCCGAAAGCCGCTTGGCGGCGTCGGCGACGGCGGCCACGGCAAAGAGGGGGTCGAAGTGCGAGTTTTCGAAGTCGAGCACCTCGACATGCGCGTCTGGGTCGTAGAGCCTGAGGATTCTCTTTGCGAAAGTTTCGAGGGGTATGTCGGCCTCGCCCCGCGCAATCGCCATGTCGATGCCGCAGGCGGCGTCGGCGCAGATGTCGTTTGCAAACGGCGAGCCTGCGGCGAGCATTGCGTTCAGAAATCTCAGCTTCGAATTTTTCGCCATTTCAGAAAAGACTTGCGGTTGTGTCGCGCGGGGCGGCGGAGTGCTTCGCCAGCCATTCGACCGACGCGTTTTCGAAGCCGTCCATTCTGCAAAGCCCCATTATGAGCAGGGCGCAGGCGAGGGCGTCGTAGGGGGCGCAGTGCCATTTTTTGCGGGAGGGAGGGCAGAACTTTTCGGCGAGGGCGTCAAGCTCTTCTTTCAGCCCGAAGGCGTCGATTGCCGAGGAGAGCTTTGCGGAGTCGAGGGTGGGGAAAATCTTTTTAAGCAGCGCGCACGAGTCTATCCACGGCGACCACGACGCTCGCATTCCCCCGAACGCGAAGTCGGGCACGATTGCCGGCGCGGGGGCGGCGTCGCGCAGAAGCCCGTCTTCGACCGACGCGTTGTGCGCGGCGAAAATCCCCGCCTTGCGCATTTCGCAAAACTCCGCGACCCTCTCCGAAAACGGCGGGTGTTTGAACGCCTCTTCGTTGTCGATGCCGAAAAATTCGGCGTCGCGCTGGGGGATTTTCGTCTTCGGGGCGCAAATGCCCGTTCGCAGTTCCGCGACCGCGCCGTTTTCGATTTTCGCAACGCCGTATTCCACGACCCCGATTCTGCGCGAACCCTCGAAGTCGATTGCCAATATCGGAATATTTATGTTTTTCATCTTGCGAAAATGCGTACTGTTTGCGAACATTAGGGGCATGGATACGGAAAGTTTCAAGATTTTTATTAACGAACTCGCCGACAAAAGCGGAGAATACATAGCAAAGAATTTCGGGCGCAAAATCCACGTCGATTTGAAAAAGGACGACTCCCCCGTAACGGAGGTCGATAAAAACACCGAAATCATGATTCGCGAGGCAATCCAGAAAAAATTTCCCTCGCACGGAATAATCGGCGAGGAGTACGGCAACGAAAACGCCGACGCGGAATTCCAGTGGGTGATTGACCCCATCGACGGCACAAAATCATTCATTTCGGGCGTGCCGCTTTTCGGGACGCTCATCGGGCTTAGGTTTCAAGGCGAGCCGGTGCTTGGTGTCGTCAACCAGCCGATTTTGGGAGAGAGAATCGTGGGCGACTGCAAAACTTGCCTTTTCAACGGAGTCCAAACCGCGCCCTCCAAAAAGACCGACACAAAGGGAATTACCCTGCTTACGTCGGACTCGCGCGAATGCCGCTGGCTGCACTCGGCGGAGGGCTGGGAGGCTCTCGAACGCGAAGCCGCAATCTCGCGCACTTGGGGCGACTGCTACGGATACATGCTCCTCTGCCGCGGTCTTGCCCATGCCATGTGCGACCCCATTCTCGAAGTCTGGGACTTGACCGCAATTCTGCCCGCCCTGCGCGGCTGCGGCGCGGTGTATTCCGACTGGAACGGCTGCGAAAATATCGGTCCGAACGGGCTTGTCGCAACATGCAACGCCGAGATGCACGCGGCGGTTCTGAAAACCCTCAATCCGCAAAAATAGGGCGCGCGTTGCGTTTCGCCGCGGCGGAATTTTCCGTTAATAAATATATAGATGTCGGAAACGAAATTCAAAAAAACGACGCGCCTGTTCGACTGGCTCCATTTGGGGGTTCTCGTGCCCGCGAATCCGAAGGCGGTTCTGGGCGTATTCAAATCGCTAAGGCACAGAAAATTTCTGATATATTTTCTGGGCTTGGGCGTGTCGATGAACGGCTCGTGGATTCAGCAGCTGGCGATGGGCTGGCTTGTGTTTTCCATGACGCATTCGGTTTTCATGCTGTCGCTTGCGGTATTTTTGTCGCAGATTCCTACGCTGTTCCTGACGCCCTTTACGGGAGTGGTGAGCGACAGGTTCGACAGACGCTGGATTATCTTCTCCACGCAGGCGGCGATGATGCTCCACAGCGCGACGCTCGCGGTGCTGACGCTCACGGGCGTAATCACGATGCCGATGATTTTCGCGCTGTGCCTGTTTCAGGGCGTCGTGATTAGCTTCGACGCGCCCGCAAGGCAGTCGTTCTACGTTTTCCTCGTGCCCAAGGAGGATTTAAGCAACGCGATTGCCATGAATTCGGCGGTCATAAACGGAATGCGCTTTTTGGGGCCCGCAATCGGCGGCGTGATGGTCGCGGCGGTCGGGGAGGGCGTCTGCTTTCTGGTGAATTCGCTGTCGTATTTGGCGATTCTGTTTTCGCTGCTGATTATCAAAACCCCCCATGTGAAATCGACGTTTTCGGCGAAACACGCCCTCGCCGACGTCCGCGAGGGCATGGCTTACGCGATAGGCACATTCCCGATTCGCGCGCTTATAATGCTCTTGGGGGTTGTGTGCTTTTGCGGCTACCCGTTCCAGCTGCTTCTGCCCGCTTTCGCAAAGGGCGAGCTTGGCGGCAACAGCGAACTTCTCGGCACTCTCATGAGCTTCATCGGCGCGGGGACTCTCTGCGCGGCTCTCTACTTGGCGGCGCGGAAGAGCGTCTACGGGCTTGGGCGCGTGGTGATTGTCGCCAGCCTCCTTTTCGGAACGTCGCTGATTTTGGTTTCGTTTGTGCGGATAGTTCCCGTGGTGTGCGTGCTCTGCTTTTGCATAGGCTTTTCGATGATTTCAATAGCCGCGTCGAGCAACACTATGTTGCAGGCTCTTGTGGACGAGGAAAAGCGCGGGCGCATAATGAGCATATATTCGATGGTGTTTTTCGGAGTGCCTCCCGTCGGAAGCCTCGCGCAGGGCTGGCTTGCAAAGCAGATGCCGATGTCGGTCGTGGTGTTCGCAAGCGGAGTGCTGTGCATAGCGGGCGGGCTTGTGTTCGAGTACTTCCGGCCGCAAATACGCTCCTGCGTGCGGGCAATCTACGCAAAGAAGGGGATTGTCATGCCCGAAATCGCGAACGCGTTGCAGTCGTCCAACAGCAAACATACCTGAGTCGGGAATATACTTGACTTCGCGGGCGTCCGACGCCTAAATCGGCGGTATTGCAAATATTGCGGGGGAATTTTTATATGCGGATATTCGCCAACTTCATGAGACTCCTTGTAGGGCTCGCGGTCTTGGCCGCGGCGGCGGGCATACCCGCGTACTTCACTTCGGTTGACAAGTCCGCGGTGGTCGCGGCGGGAAAGGGAACGCCTACGCCCGTCGATTTGGCGCGGCTGTACCTCGATTCGTCGAAAATCTCGGCGGCACTTGTTTTGGCGGACGCCGCGGCGGAGGGAGACGCAATTTCGAAAGACGTTTCGGCGGCGTACGAAAAACACCCGTCATGGCGCATTGCAGGCGGCGACGCGCCGTATTTTTCGGCGTTCCTTTCGACGATAGACGCGTCGAAATACGGAGAGGGCGCGGCGGTCTACGGCATACTTTCGCTCGGCGAAAACAGGGCGAAACTCTTGGAGTTTCTGTCGGAAACGCAGTCGGAGTTCGTCAAAAGGATTCTCGCGCTGCGCGGCATGACGAGCGCGTTGCTACCGCCCGTGTTCGGCTCGGCGGGAGCGCCGCTCGACGCCGCCTTGCTTACGACGGCGCTCCTTGCGCAGTCGGGGGATTTCCCGCCCGACTTCCTCAAAAGCTTTTCGGCAACCCTCAACGCCTCGCAGACCGACCCCGCCGAAAAGGAACGCCTTGAAAAATACTGCCTCGGCGTCTTGGTGCTTTCAAAAAAATGCGACTGGGTTTTGCTGCGCTCGATTTTTGCGAGGTTTTCGGAAATAGGCGAAGTCTACGATTTCGCAAAGCTCTGCGGAGACTCTCCCGACGATTTCAAACTGCTCGCTGCGGCGGCGGTTTCGGGCTGCGGAGTTTCCGACGGCATAAAATATCTTTCGGACCCCGACCGCAGGCGCGACTTCGCCTTTGCGTACATGCACGGAGAGGACGCGGCGAAATTCCTGCTGTCCTCCGACAAGCCCATTTACCGCGACTCGTACGCGGCGAAAACGCTCTCGCCCGCGCTGTCGCCGATACGCGAATTTCTGGGCGGCGTTGCGGCAAAGCACGGCGCGGCGCTGCTTTCGCTAAAAATTTTTCTGAGCATAATAGGCGGATATTTGGCGGTGAGGGGGACGGTGCGGATATTCTCGCGCCGCCGCGACACGCCCTCGTGGCGCTCGCCGCTCGA
>DHMA01000167.1:2543-6312 GCA_002405555.1 Opitutia bacterium UBA4654 | reverse complement strand
TATACCTTGAAAGTCTCGGACGGCGCGAAAACGCTCTTCGACGGGCGGATAGCCCAGTACCGCGCCGCCGCGGCAAACTCGTTTTCGGAACTTGTAGTTGCGCAGACAAGCGATTACGACGGAGCGTACTTCGACATTCGGGGAATTTCGTTCGGAGAGATGAAGTAGGGGAGGGGCTTAATAGTCGCGGCGTCCCAAGAACCACGCGACAATCATGGCGGAGGTCGTCGTAAAAAGTCCGACGCCCGCGAACATCAGGAAAATCCCCACAATGCGCCCTTCCGTTGTAATCGGGTTCAGCCCGCTTGCGCCGAGGGTGGTTATCGTGTTTGCGCACCACCAGAGCGCGGCGTCGGCATCGGTAATTTGCGCGTTCGGAACGTTGCGCTCGAACGACAGCACGAGCATTCCGCACACCGCCATGCACGAAAACAGCATGGTTGCGACCGCCGCGAATCCGCTTTCGATTTTGTCCCTGAAAAAGTATTCCGAAAGCCTCATCGACGCGCGGACTGCCCTCACCGCCCTCACGATTTTCAGCGCGGCGAAAAGCCGTCCCCAGCGCAGGGGAGCGACGTTGGGTATGCACGATACAATGTCAATCCAGCCGTATTTCAGAAAGGCGATTCTGTCGGGGGCGGCGAGCCACCTCATGATTGCGTCGGCGAGGAAAAACGCGCACGAGACCGTGTCGCCGTAGCGCAGGTATCTTGAAAGCTCCGAATCTTGCGGCGACGCGTATCCGTAGACGAGCGCGAATACCACATACGCCGACAAAAACAGAATCAGCGCGTTCCACGCCCCGCGCGGCTCCCATTTTGCCCGCCTTTCTTCGGCAGTTGTCATGAATGTTTTATCGGCCCGTTCGGCGCAGGCTTAACGCCGCAGGGGAGGGTTGCGGAGCGGTGGGACAAAAAAAATCCGCGCGGTTTGAAGCCCGCGCGGATTTTAGGCATTTGCGTTTTCGGAAAAACCCGATTAGCCGAAAATCGCATTTTGCGCGGCGTATACCAAAATGCCTGAAATGTAGCCCAAGAACGCCAAGAACGTTATGTTCTTTGCGTACCACATGAACGTGATTTTCTCCAAGCCCATCACGATTACGCCCGCCGCCGAGCCGATAATTAGCATGCTTCCGCCGACTCCCGCGCAGTACGCGAGCGTCTGCCAGAAAATGCCGTCCTGCGCAAAGTTCGCAAGGTACGCGGCGTTTTGGGCGTTCGCGATGGCGTCGGCGGTCGGAACGGAGTACGCGCCCATTGCGCCCGCAACGAGCGGAACGTTGTCCACAATGGCTGAGAGCATGCCGATAATCGTGTTGATTATGTACGCGTTGCTTACGTTTTTGTCGAGAAATTCGGAGACCGTTTTGAGTACGCCCGCGCTTTGGAGCGCGGCAACCGCCATCAGAATGCCGATGAAAAACAGGATTGTCGTGATGTCGATTCTGCCGATGATGTTTTGTATTCTAAGCTGTTCGGCGGGGGCGATGTTCTTTTTGCCGTTGTAGATTATTTCGACCAGAATCCAGATGAGTCCGAGCGCAAGTAGCACGCCCGCGAACGGCGGAAGCCCCGTGAGGGCCTTGAAAATCGGCACGCAGACGAACGCCGAAATGCCGACAATAAGTATCGCCGTGCGCTCGCGCAGGCTCATAGGCTCGCGCGAGGATTTTTTCACCGCGGCTTCGGGCTTTTGCGCCGCGCCCGAACCGAGCATTTTAGAGACTATCGCAAGCGGCACGAGCATTGAGACGAGCGAAGGCAGGAAGAGGTCGCGGAGGAGGGGGACTGTGGTGACGTTTTCGGAAATCCAGAGCATGATTGTCGTGACGTCGCCCGTGGGAGTCCACGCGCCGCCGCTGTTTGCGGCTATTATTATGACGCTTGCAAAAAGCCACCTTTCCTTTTTGTCGCCCACGAGCTTTCTGAGAAGCATCGTCATCACGATTGCGGTCGTGAGGTTGTCGAGCACCGCCGACATGAAGAATGTCATGAAAGCAAGAATCCAGAGGAGCCTGCGCTTGTCGGAGGTCGTGATTCTGTCGGTTATGACCGAGAACCCGCCGTGGACGTCGATAAGCTCGACAATCGTCATCGCGCCCATGAGGTAGAGGATAATCTGCGTGTAGTCGCCGAGGTACTCCACAATCTGGTAGTTCGCGACGAATTTCACCGCCTGCTTCGCCTTGTCGAGCGCGGAAAATTCGGGGTTTGCGGCGATGAAATGCTCGAACTTTTCGAGGTTTTCGCCGATGATGACGCCCTCGCCGCTGAACATGTACAAAATCCAGAGAGTCATGCCCAGCAGAATTGCCGTCGCCGCCTTGTTGATGCCGATGTCGTGTTCCACCGCTATGCAGATGTATCCCACGACGAATGCTATAATCATTAAACTTACCATAAAAATTTCTTCTCAAAACCTGTGTTTATTTGAGTAAAATTTCGAGTCAACATTATAAGTTTAATTTTTGAATTTATGTTGACTTGGCGTGTTTGTTTTTGTAGGTTTTTCTGCGGACATGAGAACATTACTTATCGCATTGTGCGGTGTCGCCGTTTCGGGAATGGCGTTCGGAAACACGGGGAAATCCCTGTCCGAAATTCTCGAAAACGCGGCGGCGTCGGGGGAAAAATACATTAAATTGGAGGGCGAATTCCGTTTGGACAAGCCCGTTAAAATAGGTTCGTCGCTCGACGGCGCGACAATCGACGGCGGCGGCAAAACCGTCGTAAGCGGCGGAGAGCTTCTCACGGGCTGGGTTCGCGACGGCAAATTCCTGAAAACGAAAGCCGAAAACGTGGAGGCTCTCTTCGTCAACGGAGTCCGCGCAAACGTAGCGCAGGACGGCTTTTGCTTCTTCAATTCGCAGTACGGAAGAAACTCGTTCGTGGTGCGCAATGCCGACATAAAATCGCTCGACGGAGTGCCGCAAAACAAAATTTCGAACTCGTATCTCGACCTCTATTCGGTGTGGATGAACGCGCGGTGCAAAATTCTGCGCCTCGAAAAAAATCCCGACGGACTGACCACTACGGTGTTCGTGGAAAATCCGTTCACGGCGTCGTTTACGACTAACGACCTTCCGCCCGTCGTTCACAAATACTCGCTCAACTTCATTCTCAGTAATTGGGACAAAAACATGCGTTTCAGGGTGTCGAACGCGTTTGCCGCGCTCGACGAAGAGGGCGAATTCTACTTCGACGCCGCCGACAAAACCCTCTGGTATTACCCGCGCAAGGGCGAGACGCCCGAAAATATCCGCGCGGTTTCCCCAAAGCTTTCGCGGCTTTTCGACATTTCGGGGGAATCGGCAAAAAAGCCCCTCAGAAACCTTACAATCAAGGGGATTACTTTCGAGCACTGCGGGCACTTCCCGACTCCCGACTGGCGGCAGTCGCCGCAGGCGGCGTTTTCGGTGCGCGGCGCGGTATTCGTGCAGAACGCCGAAAACTTCGTATTCCTCAACAACACCGTTCGCTATACAAACAACTACGGCTTGGAGCTTCAAAACGGCGTAAACGGAGCGATAGTTGAGGGCAACGAATTTTTCGACAACGGCTGCGGCGGCGTGAGAATAGGCGACGCCCCGAACCCGAAGCTTTCCAAAAACGACATCTCGCGCAATATAGCCGTGCGCGACAACGTCGTCTACCGCTACGGACGCTACGACAAGGCTGGCGTGGGCGTTCTCTACCTCGACGTCCACGACATCTCCGTGGAGCACAACACTATTTTCGACGGCTTCTATACGGGCGTTTCGGGCGGC
>DHMA01000167.1:0-2509 GCA_002405555.1 Opitutia bacterium UBA4654 | reverse complement strand
TTCGGGCGGCTGGACATGGGGCTTTGCCCCCGCTAACACGGGCAACAACCGCATTGTTGGCAACCGCATTTTCAACATCGGCTTCGGCGTGCTCTGCGATATGGGCGGCATCTACACGCTCGGCGAGCACTTGGGCTCGGTCATCAGCGGCAACCGCATCAATGGCGTCTACCGCCACCGCTACGGCGGCTGGGGCATCTACAACGACGAGGGCAGCCGCGGATTCGTCGTCGAAAACAACTATGTGCACGACGTCGCCGAGGACAGCTACCACCAGCACTACGGCAAGAACAACACGGTTCGCAACAACGTATTTGTCTGCGGCGGAACTTCGCAAATCGCCCTCAGCAGGCTCGGCGAGAAATACCCCGACGAGCTTGTGTTCGAGCGCAACGTGGTGGTCTACCGTTCGCCCTCGGAGGTTTTCCGCAACGGCAAAAAAATAATCACGCGCCTGAACGGAAAATTCGCGGGCAACCTCTACTGGAAAGAGGACGGCACGCCCGACTTCTTCGGAATGCCGCTCGAAAAATGGCAGTCGGAATACGGTCAGGACAAAGGCTCGATAATCGCCAATCCCGAACTGAAAGACGGCATTCCGCAAAGCGATGTCGTGAAGAAAATCGGCTTCGTCCCGTTCGACACGTCCGACGCGGGCGTGCGCGGCGGCATGAAAAAGCGCGTCGCCGAAATTCTCGACGGCTACGAATTTCCGCCCGTCCTGAACCTGCCGAAAATTCCGCTCTGGTCGAAGGCGTTCTTCGAGGATTTTAGCGACGTCGAAGTCGGCGAGACTCCCTTGAAGGGCAGGATTTTCACGCAGGACGCCGACATTCGCGTTATGTCGGACTCCACAGGACGCTTCGCCCGCTACACAGACAAGGCGCGGTCGGACGGCAAAAGTTTCCTCCCCTACACGATGTATTCGGCAAGCCTTGCAAAGTCGGACACCGGCGGGCTTTCGTTCGAAATCCGCGTGAACAAAACCTCCACGTTCTCCGTGGAGCTCAGGGGCAACACGGGCTTTGAAGGTCCGGCGTTCAAGGTATCCGACGGCAGGCTGAAAACCCAAAACGGGCTGCTCGACATTCCGCAGGGCAAGTGGCTGAAAGCGGAAATGGAGTTCAAGTTGGGCGCGGACAAATCGTACACGGTGTCTTTGTCGGACGGCGGCAGGAAGCTCTACGAGGCTAAGATTCCCGAATACAGGGCGGAGGCAATGTCGAGCTTCGGCGACATCGTGGTTTCGCAAACTTCGAACCGCGACGGCGACACGTTCGATATCCGCAACATAGTATTCAAGCCGAAAAGTCGATAGAGTGCAAAGTTTGCGCATTTTTGTCAAACCCGCGCGGCGTTTAGCCTTGCGCGGGTTTTTTTGCGGCTTATGATTTTCGGTCATATGGCAAAAATCGACAGACGCAGTTTTATTTCAATGGTTTCGCGCTCGGCGGTGGCGGCGGGCGCATTGCCCGCAATTCTCGCGGGTTGCGGACGCAAAAAGCCCGCGTTCAAATTCGGCGCGTGCGACTGGACTTTGAACGCATCGCACAGCCCCAAGGCGTTCGAAACCGCCAAGGCAATCGGCTTGGACGGCGTTCAGGTCTCCGCGCCGTTCGCGCCCGCAAAGTTTTCCTCGCCTCAGAATATTGCGGCGTTCAAGGCGGCAATGGCGGCGACGGGCTTGCAGTGCTCAGGCACTGCCGCAATGCTCAACAACACGCCCTTTGTTTCGACCGACGGCGCGGTGGAATATACGATAGGCGCGGTGGAAGCCGCCGCCGCGCTCGGCTCGTCCGACGTGCTCGTCCCGTTCTACGGCAAGGCGAACATGCAGGGGAGCGACAAGCGCATTCGGGAGGAGCTTTTCAAGCCGCTCGTCGAGAGGTTGAAAGCGGTAGCTCCCGTCGCCGAAAAGCTCGGCGTCAACCTCAGCCTTGAAAACTCGCTTTGCGCCGACGACGACATTCGCATAATAGAGGCGGTCGGAAGCCCCGCGGTCAAAGTGTATTTCGACATTTTCAACTTCCAGTACTACGGTTTCGAGACCGTCCCGGAAATGAGGAAACTCAAAGGTCTGATTGGGCAAATCCACCTGAAAGACAAGGGGCACAGGCTCGATTCCGCTTCGGGCTGTCCGCGCGACATGCGCGCGTGCCTCGACGCTATTCTCGAAGTCGGCTACGACGGCTGGCTTGTGTTTGAGCTTCACGGGCACAACCCCAAAAAGGACGGCGCAATGGAGGACGTCCTCAAACACAACTTGGACTTTGTAAAAAAATACTACGCGTAAAAAAGCGCGTTGAATTTTGCCTTTTGCGCGGAAAATTTGCGCGCGGGATTTTGCAAGTTGGCGCAAAAAAAACGGGTCGCGCGACCCGTTTTTTTGTTTTTTTGACGCCCCGCAATGCGCGGGGTTGGGCTGTTAAATCAGCTTGTAGTCTGTCGGGTTCGGCACGGGTTGGAGGGCGACCTTTCCGTCGAGGGCGAGGTCTTTGGGCATGTAGTC
>DHMA01000002.1 GCA_002405555.1 Opitutia bacterium UBA4654 | reverse complement strand
CCTGCGCCGCCGTCCACGAGCCGCTGTCGGTATCGCCGCCGTAGTAAAAATCGGTGTAGTTGAAGTTCGCGGTTCCGTAAATTTGAATGCTGCGCCAGTCGCCCATCGACGGAAGCGACGAACCTCCGTCGCCGTTCGTGTCGCCGCCTTTCGAGTCGTCGAGAAGCGACGTCATAATAACGGGGTTTCCGTATTCGCCGTTTACCGACAGCGCGCCGCCCTTGTTTACGACAATCCGCGTGCCCTTTGCGAATTTAAGAATCGCGCCCTTCGATATAGACAGCGTGATTCCGTCGGGAACGACTATGTTCGACGTGATTTTGTAAATTCTTCCGCCCGGCCAAAATTGGCTTGCCGAAAGCGTGCCCGAATACTCGAATGTTTTGTATCTGAAATCGCAGTCCTGCGACACCGACAAATTTCCGACGCCCGAAATGGAATACATGTCGTACAGCGGCAGGGTTTTCGCGCCGTCGCCGTTCGTGTCTCCGCCTACGGAGTCGTCGGCGATGTGGGTCAGAACGGCGTTTGCTATGTTCAGAGTTCCGCCGTCAAGCACGTTGAATCCGGAGTGGTCGGCGAATTTCAAAACGACGTTGTCGCCTATGTTCAAAACGATGCCGGCGGGAATGTCGTAAAGGGCGTTTACCGCAAACGCCGTGTCGGCGTCGGATACGGCCAAGTCTTTCGCGACGACGTTTATCTCAAACGCGCCGCCGTACGGAAGGTGTTTCAAAACGGCGTCGAGGGAGCGTTTCGCCGTTTCGGGCGTTTTGCCGTCGTTGGAATCGTCGCCGTCGTTGGAAATATAGATTGCCGACGGCAATGTTTTAACATCATATTTTCCCGTCGTGTACGTTTTTCCGTTTACCGTTATCGTCGCGTAATAATACGAATCGCCGACGGAAAGCATCTCGGACAGAATGAGCATGTCGAGAACGTCGATTTTTTCGCCGTCCCTGAACCATTCAATCGACAGGTCGCCCGAAATTCTGCCTTCGAACGCCATCAGGGAAAGCTCCAACAGCGTGCCCTCTACATAGTACCCGTCGCCGAAGAGCGGGATAATCGAAGCCTCGTCCACAAATACCGCGGCCGGCTCGAACGCGCCGATTGTGGGGCGTTCGTACGCGGTTCTGTCTACGCCGCGCGCGTCCGCCGACGGCAGTTTCGGCGAGTCTCCGACTTCCGACTGCGTCGCGCCCGCGTCTATCGCGCAGCTGTACGCCGAAACCCCGATTGTGCGAACCGCTCCGCCGTAGTTGCCGAGCGGCGTAAGAACCGGATTCTTTTCGAGTATGTTTTTCCCGCCCGAATAGCCGCCCTCGACCACGCAGTTGATCGCGGTTTTGCCGTCGGAGATTGCCTTTTCGCCGCAATTCCAGACAATGCTGTTTACGATATTTCCGTTGCCGCCCAGATACACGCCGACGGCGTCGGACGACGTCGTTTTGTTGTCAACGGCGGTGCAGTTCGCAATCGAAATGTTGCAATAGCCCGAATAAAGCACGCCGCCGTTTGTCGCCGAGTTGCCGGCAAACACGCAGTTGACGAAATCGGCGTCGTAATCGCAGTCTGCCGCGCCGCCGTTCGTCGCGGCGGTGTTGCCGAGGAAAAGATTGGAATCGATGACAAACGGAAACCGCGACTCCTCCCAAGTCGGCATTGAAATATAGAGCGCGCCGCCCGTCTTAGAGGACTTGTTGCCGACAAACTCGTTTTCCGAAAAAACGTTGCCCTTGTCGTCGCTGAAAAAGAACGATGCGGTAGCATAGACCGCGCCGCCCGTCGCAGCCGAATTGGACTCGAACAGACAGCCCGAAACCGTATACGCCTTGTTGGAATCCAGCGAAATTGCGCCGCCGCCGTTTGTCGCGCTGTTTTCCCTGAACACGCTCGATTGCAGCAGGGCATCGCCGTCGTCCGTGCTTTCGAAATAAACCGCGCCGCCGCTTCCCGACGAATTTTTTTCGAAATGCGAATCGGGAAGCAAAAGCTTTCTGCCAGAAAAATGGACCGCGCCGCCGAAAGAGTCCGTCTTGTTGCCGCCGAAACGGCTGCCGCTGATTTCAAGTGAGACTTTTGTCCCCGCGTAAATTGCGCCGCCGTACTGCGCCCAGCAAGATTCGAAAAGGGAGTCGGAAATTTTTATATTGCAGTCCGATTCCGCGTAAACCGCGCCGCCCGAACCGCGCGGAGTTCCGCGCCCAGTTTTTTTGAGTGTGATGTTTTCGGCAAACCTGACGTTCTCGATGTTCACGTCCGACCACGCGCAATACAACGCGCCGCCGTATAGAGCCTTGCCTCCCGTAAGCGTCATGTTTTCAAGCAAAACGTTCGACACGTTTAACGCGCTGAAAATGGTGCACGTCTGAGAAGCGTCGAGAAGCGTTGTCGAGGCGTTTTTGCGCTCCGACAGCTTAAACTCCGTGCCGTCGAATCCGCCGCGAATTGCGATGTTGTCGGAAAGTCGGAGGGATTCGGAAACCGCGTAGCTTCCCTTGCAAACCCATATTTCGCTTCCGTAGCCCGCGGAGGCAATGGCGGATTTAAGCCCCGCTTTTGCGGAATCCCACGATTCGCCCGAAGCGTTGTCGTCGCCGTCTGTCTTGACATAAATGATTTTGGGCGCAGTCGTTATTTCGACTTCCTCGCTTTCGACGGTCGTCGAGCCGCGCTTTGCAACCACCTTATATTTGGCGGATTTCTCCGACTGGCGGACATTCAAAGTCGGCGATGTCGCGCCGTCGATTATTTCGCCGTCCTTGTACCATTGGTATGAAAATCCCTCTCCCGCGATTGCCGATTTTATTTCGAACTCTTCGCCGCGGGCGTAAAGCGACCTCTCGCTTAGCGCGAAAATTTCGGAGACATTTTCGGAATACTCCGCCGCGCCGATTGAATACGACTCCCCGCGCGCGATTCCCCGCGCGTCCCTTGCGGGAACGGAAACGCCCGACGGCAGATTGTCCGCGGAAATTCCCGCGCCGATTGCCGCGCTTCCGAACGCGGGCGGCATTGTTTTCACGTTTCCGCCGTAATAGCCGAGCGGCAACAATTCGGGATTCTTGTCGGATATGTCCGTCCCGTTTTTATAGCCGTTTTTCACAATGCAGTTGCGGACATTCCCGCACGACGAATTCCAAATATTGTAGATTCCGCGTTTGCCCCAAATAATGCAGTTTACGATATTGCTGGTTGAATCGTCGTCGAACTCCAAGCCGCCGAATATCGTGCAATTCGTCAAAGTGCCGCCGTTATAGAAATTCAAGTCAATCCCGCCGTCGGACGACGCGTTTTCGGCGACGGTAGCGTTGGAGTAGCTTGTCTTCGAAATTCCGTTGTACGCCGCCCCATAACTTTCCGCCGAATTAGAATACAGCGAGAACGATTCCGCGCTGAAAGAAGACGCCTTGGTAGAGACGTAGCACCCGCCGCCGATTTTTGCGGAATTTTCGAACACTTCGCATTCCGACACGGAGACTTTTCCCGATTCGTCATTGAACAATCCGCCGCCGTTGCCGGTCGCCCTATTCTTGCCGACCTTGCAATTTACAAGGCTTAGCGACGCGTTCACATAGCATCCGCCGCCGTTGCCGGTCGCGGTATTGCCGACAATCGAGCACCCCCTGAAAACCGCGTCCGCCGAGGACTCGGAGGCAATGCCGCCGCCGCGCACGGCGGAATTTCCCGAAATTTCCGTGTCCGAAATTTCGGCCTTTGTTTTGAAAATTTGCAGCGCGCCGCCGTTGTTGCCCGTCGTATTTCCCTTAAACGACGACGAAACCACGGTAAGCGTGGAAGCGTTGGAATCTACCGCGCCGCCGCTGTTCGACTTCGCCGTATTGCGCGAAATGTCGCTGTTTTTTATAACGCATGTCGAATCGAGAATGCGCAACGCGCCCGCAACACTCTGCGCCGTATTCTCCGTAAATTCGCAGTTCTCTACGAGAAGCTCGGAATAAGCTTCGGCAAACGCCACGCCGCCGTCCCTGGAGGCGTTGTTTGCAAAAGCCTTGACGTTTTCGAACTTTACTGCCGATTTGTACGAATACAACACCGCGCCGTTGTCGACGCTGCCCTTTGTAATGCTCAAATTTTCGAGAAGAATGTCGGAAACATTCTTTGCGGAAAACAGCCTGT
>DHMA01000016.1 GCA_002405555.1 Opitutia bacterium UBA4654 | reverse complement strand
ATGTACGGCCGCCGCTGGAGCGAGGGTCTGCACCAAGCGGTGGAGGCAAAGGAGGGAGTGGCAATCGAAAAGGAAACGAAAACCTACGCCACAATCACAATCCAAAACTACTTCCGCCTCTACGAAAAGCTCGCGGGCATGACGGGCACGGCCGAAACCGAAGCGCAGGAATTCCACGACATCTACGGGCTTAACGTAATGGCGATTCCCACGAACAAGCCCTGCCGCAGAATAGACAAAAACGACGTAATCTACAAAACGCGCCGCGAAAAATACAACGCCGCAATCGACGAAATTCAGGAGGCGCACAAACGCGGACAGCCCGTGCTCGTCGGCACGGCGTCGGTCGAGGCGAGCGAAGTGCTCAGCCGCATGCTCAAACGCCGAAACATCGAACACACGGTTCTCAACGCAAAGCACCACCAGCAGGAGGCGGAAATCGTCGCAATGGCGGGCCAGCGCGGGGCGGTGACAATCGCCACAAACATGGCGGGACGCGGCACCGACATCAAGCTCGGCGAGGGCGTCAACGAACTCGGCGGACTCTACGTTCTGGGCACTGAACGCCACGAATCGCGCCGCATAGACAGACAGCTGCGCGGACGCTGCGCGCGTCAGGGCGACAACGGGCTTTCGAAGTTCCTCGTGTCGCTTGAAGACGACCTGCTCAGAATCTTCGGCAGCGGGCCGCTGGCGAGAATCCTCCAAAAGACATTCCAAGAGGGTCAGCCGCTCGACCACCCCCTGCTCAACCGCTCGATTGAGCGCGCGCAGAAAACGGTCGAGGCGCAGAACTACTCGATGCGCAAACGCCTGCTCCAATACGACGACGTGCTCAACAAACAGCGCGAAATCGTCTACGGGCTCAGGAACGAAACGCTCTACTCGGACGACCCGCGCAAGCTCGTATTCGACATCATCTGCGACGAGCTTGACGAACGCGTCGCGACAATCTCGCCCAACGGCTCCGCGCCCGACTCCGCCGACTTGCAGGCGTTTTGCAGCTGGATTACAAGCCGCTTCCCCATCGCGATTATCCCCGAACAGCTCGAAGGGAAATCGCCCGAAGACATCACGAAAACCGTCGTCGACGAAATCCGCGCGGTCTACAAAATCCGCGAGGAAATCGAGAATCCCGAAGCCCTCAAAGCAATCGAACGCTTTGTGCTCATGCGCGCGCTCGACAAAAACTGGCAGGACCACCTCACCGAAATGGAGGACTTGCGCCGCAGCATAGGCCTGCGCGGATACGGTCAGAAAGACCCGCTCAACGAGTACAAAAGCGAGGCGTACAAATGCTTCGAAGCCCTCATGGGCAGAATCCGCAACGACGTCTGCATGGGAATTTTCCGCAGCGCGTCGAGCATGGAAGTGCTCCAAACGCTAATCGACAGACTGCGCGAAAAGGTGGACGCCTCCGCCGAACACGCCGAACAGCGTGCGGAAGCAGCCGCGCAGAACGCGCAACAGCCCGCCCCCGAAGCGCGGCCGCAACCCGAACAGCCCGCGCCGAAAAAGGAGGTCGAGCTGCCGAAAATCGAAACGCACATAGAGCTGCCGAAAATCGGGCGCAACGACACCGTTACAATCGCCAAGGGCAGCGAGGTGCAGACGATGAAATTCAAAAAGGCCGAACGCCTGATTCTCGAAGAGGGCTGGCGACTTCTGAAATGGGAAAAATAAAAAAATCTTCGGCAAATGCGGCGGCGGTCATCGCCGTCGCATTTTCTTTCTGCATGTACGTCGCGGCGTTCGAGCCGTTCGGAGCGGCGGAGCTTGCGTACGTTTTCGCCGTTCCCGCAATACTCGCGTGCCGCTTCCTCTGCGGAAAAAACGAGGCGGCGCAAAGACGCGCCGCGCTCGAACGCGCGGGGCTTGCCGACGAATCCGACCCGCGCGATTCCGAAGCGCAGAAAAAACGCGGCAAAAAAATCTGGCTCGTTTCCGCGTTCGCGTTCTCCTACGCGGCGTGGATTGCAATACTCGTGTGGCTCCGCCACGTCTACCCGCCCGCGGGCTACGCGGCGGTCGCGCTGTTGCCGCTAATCATAGCGGGGCTTTTCGTTTTTCCGTGGTTTGCGATGCTGCCCAAAATGCTGCCGTCGCTTGGGGAAAGCCACGCGGCGAGGCTCGTCAAACTGGCGGGGGCGGCGGCGCTCTGGGTCGCGCTCGAATGGGTGAGGTCGTGGATATTTTCGGGCTTTCCGTGGAATCTGCTGGCGCACTCGCAGTGGCTCAGACCCGCGTCGATTCAGACGGCGGAATACGGCGGCGTCTGGATTGTGTCTTTTACGCTGATTTTCTTCAATCTTGCAATCGCCGAATACGTTTACAGGCTTTTCGAGTGGCAGAGGTGGAAGATGTCGAGCAACTTTGCGGGCAAAATTCCGTACTCGCGCTTTTCGCCCGAATTCTACGCGGCGTTGGCTCTTGCGATGTCGGGCGTGTGGATTTACATTTCAAAAATGCCGCGCCCCGAAAACCGCGAAACCGCCTTCTGCGCGGGAATGGTACAGACCGACTTCGCGGGAATTTTGAAGTGGAACGAAAAGCTCGCCGAAAGCAACCTCGCAATAATAGAACGCCTTACCGACGGGCTGAAACTCGCGCAGGCGGACGTCGCGCTCTGGCCTGAAGCGGCAACCCCGCCGCGCTGGCCCGTAGTGGGCGCGCCCGCAATGCAAAAGTGGATTGAGCGGCTCTCGGCGAAAGACGGAATGCCGATAATCATGGGCAACATGGCGTACGACTTCGCCGAAAAAACCGCGCAGGGCGGGGCTTTCGCGGTGTCGCCCAAAGACGGGCTTTACGAGAAATTCTACGCAAAGCGCAGACTTGTGCCGTTCGGCGAATACGTGCCGTCGTGGTGCAAGTGGCTCGGCAAGGTTGTGCCGACGGGCGACATGAAAGCGGGCAGCGAACCCGTGCTTTTGGAGGCGGAAATACGCGGCAAAAAATACAAAGTCGGCTCGCTGATTTGCTACGAGGACATCTTCCCGCAACTCGGACGCGAAACCGCAAAGGCTGGCGCGGACATACTTTTCGTCTGCACGAACGACTCTTGGTACGGGCGCGAGGGCGGAGCGTGGCAGCACGCGGCGCACTCGGCGTTTCAGGCGGTCTCTACGCGCCTGCCGCTCATGAGGTCGTCGAACAACGGGCTGAGCGCGGTGTTCGACCAGTACGGAAACATGAGGCCGTCTTTCACGCTCAAAAACGCCGACGGCTCGACGTGGAACGCCGACACGCCCTCCCCCGCCCCCGCGCTGAAAATTGCCGACCCCTACGGAAACGCGCTCGAACCCGCGACGCTTAAAATCAAACGCTCAAGCCCCCTGCTCGACGCTAACGGCAGCATATATTTCAGGGGCGCGGGCTTTGCCGACGTCGTGTTCTACAAGAATTTCAGGGCGGGAGACACGTTCTACGTAAGGCACGGAGACTGGTTTGTCGGGCTGTGTTTTATTAACCTTGCATACTTGGCAATAAGAAGCCTGATACGCAAAACATCAAAACGCATGCGCCGCGCAGACGCGCAATGATATTGCGCAAGCCAAAAAAGCAAAAAGCCGCAAAATGCGGCTTTTTTTGTTTTTTTTGAAATCCGCGCTAAACGGAGCGGTTGACGAGCGCGGAAACGTCGGGGTCGCGCCCCATGAAGTTCCTGAACGCGGCGTCGGCGTCTATTGTGTTGCCCACGCGCAGGATTTTATCGGCAAACTCGCGCCCCGTTTCGGGGTTCAGCACGCCTTCGCGCTCGAAGCGCGTAAAGGCGTCGGCGTCGAGAACCTCCGCCCACTTGTAGGAGTAGTATCCGGCGGCGTAGCCGACGGGGTCGCCGAAAAGGTGGGTGAAGCGCGGAAGAATCGAGGGGACAGGCTCGGAGGTGTCGCGCGAATAGGCGGCGAGAGTATCGCGGGCGGTCAGTTCGATGTCCGCGGAATCGAGGTATTTTGCGGGGTTTATGTGCATGTCCAAGTCGATTTTCGCAAACGAAAGCTGGCGCATGGAGGCGGAAGCGCCCATGAATTTGCGCGAAGCGTCGAATTTCGCGAAAAGCTCGTCGGGGATTTTTTCGCCCGTTTTCCAGTTCCGCGCAAAAATGTCGAGGCAGTTTTTGAAGTGCACCCAGTTTTCCATTATCTGCGACGGCAGCTCGACAAAATCCCACGCGACGTCGCGCAAGCCGACCTCCTCGGAGTCCATGAGGAAGAAGTGCACAAGGTGCCCGAACTCGTGGAAGAGCGTCTCAACCTCGTCAACGGAAAGCAGGGGCGGCTCGCCGTCCGCGCCCTCGGTGATGTTTGCGGCAATGACACCGAGCGCGGGAGAGCCTGCGTCGCGCTGGGAAAGCAGGTTCATCCACGCGCCCGCGCGTTTCTGCCTGTTCGGGAAAAAGTCGGCGTAGAAAATGCCGAGCGTCCTGCCGCCCGCGTCGCGGACTTCGTAGGTTTCGACGCCTTCGCGCCAGACGTCGGACTTCCCCGCGAATTTCGAAATTTTCAGCCCGTAAAGCGTCCCGAAAATTTCGAACATTCCCGACATCACCGATTCGAGCGGAAAGTAGGGGCGCATTTGCTCGGGGTCGAAACCGTAGCGGGCCGCGCGGAGCTTTTCGGAAACGTAGGCAATGCGCCACGGCGGAAGCTTTTCGTCCGCGCCCAAATAGCCGTTTTGGCGGGCGAAATCGACGAGTTCGCGCCACTCGGCGCGGAAGTGCTTTTCGAATTTTTCGGTGAGAGAGTCCACAAAACGCGCGGCAGTCGCGCCGTTTTTCGCCATTCTGCGTTCGAGGACTGCATCGGCGAAATTCGCGCGGGAAAGGAGAGACGCGTTCTCGGCGCGGAGCGAGAGAATTTCGCGCATAAGCCCCCAGTTTGAGTGTTTGCCCGAAGCGGCGACGGCGGAAAATTCGCGCCACAGTTTTTCGCGGAGCGCGTCGCTGTCGGCGTAGGTCATGAACGGGACGTAGGACGGCTGTTCGAGGGTGAACGCCCAGCCCTCGAAGCCCTTTTCCGCCGCCTTTTTGCGGGCGACGGCGACGGCGGTTTTCGGAAGCCCCGCAAGGTCGGATTCGTTTTCGATTTTGAGGACGAAGCGCTGGGTGTCGTCGAGAACGTTTTCGGAAAATTTCTGCGTCTTTACGGCAAGCTGCGAGTCTATTTCGCGCAGACGCGCCTTTTTGTCGGGCGGGAGTTTTGCGCCGCTCAATTCGAAGTCGAGAAGCGTCTCGGAGAGCAGGCGTTTTTTGTCGCCCGAAAGAGATTTCGCTTCGGGAGTTTCGGCGAAGCGGGCGACTGCCGCGTACAGCTTTTCGTCCAAATCGACAGCCGAATAGAAGTCGGAGACAATCGGCATGAGGTCGTTGAGGGCGGCGCGGAGTTCGGGGGTGTCGGCAACGCTTTGGAGGTGGTTGAGGTATGTCCACGCCCTGTCGAGCGAGTCCGAAGCGCGGTCGAGGGCGCGGACGGTGGAAGCGTATGTCGGGGGTTCGGAGGCGTCGGCGGTTTTGCGCACGGCGTCAAAATTTTTCTCCGCCTCGGCGAGAGCCGCGCGAATGTCGGCTTCGGCGCGGTCGGGGGTCATCGCGCTCCAGCGCGGGGGAATGCAGTCTTGTAAAAATCCGTCTTTCATGGAAACATATTTTTGCCGACGCGCGGCAAAGGCAATATTTTTATCGGCAAAACTTTCGCGCCAATTCCGCTTTCCGATAAAAATAAAATTGATTCGCCCGAACTTGCATGAAAATATACAAACCATGAAAAGCATAGCCGCAATACACCGCTCATACGGAAAGCCCAACGAAGTAGTCCGCGCCGAAACGGTAGACGTGCCCGAACCCGAAAAAGGTCAGGCGGTAGTCAAACTGCTGCGCGCGGTTGTAAACCCGTCCGACCTCGGAATGATAGGAGGCTCGTACGGAAGGCTGCGGCCGCTGCCCGCAATCGCGGGGCGCGAGGGCGTGGGCGAAGTCGTCGCGCTCGGAGAGGGAACGGAGTCTCCGAAAATAGGCACGCGCGTGAAACTGCCGCCCGAACCCGGCGCGTGGACGCAATACCAAGTGTGCGACGCCGCGGAACTCGTGCAGATTCCCGACGGGCTTCCGCTCGACACCTGCGCGATGGCGTTCGTAAATCCGCCGACGGCTCTCTGCATTCTCGACAATTTCGAAAAGCTCGGCGAGGGCGACTGGTTCATACAAAACGGCGCTGGAAGCGCTCTCGGATATTTCGCGATACAGATGTGCAAAGCGCGGGGAATAAAAACCGTGAACATGCTGCGCAACGCGGCGGCAAAACGCGCCGACTTGGAGGCCATCGGCGCGGACATCGTAGTTGACGAGGCCGAATTCGACGCAAAGAAAATCAAGGAGCTTACGGGCGGCAAGCTGAAGCTCGGCCTGAACCAAATCGGCGGCGCAAGCGTCTCGAACATGATTAAGGCGATGGGAGACTCGGCGACGGTCGTTACAATCGGCGGAATGGTCGGCGACCCCGTGCGCTTTCCAACCCGCTTCCTCATTTTCAACGACCTCGCCCTGCGCGGCTTCTGGTGGGACAAATGGCAGCGCACGCATTCGAAAGCCGAAGTAGACGCCGTCTACGCAAAAATTTTCGGCATGATAAAGGACGGCACGCTCAAAGCCCCCGTGGACTCGGTCTTCAAAATCGCCGATATTCAAAACGCGCTCGCCCGCGCCATGGAAAATTCGCGGTCGGGCAAGGTAATGATAGAATTTTAAAATGAAAAAAACGCAAAAAAAAGACCTCTCAAACCTGACGCTTCTGGGCGCGGCTCTCGGCGGAAAAAAGGCGAAGCCCTCCAAGAGGCTCGAAACATTCCCGAACAAGGCGAAAGGCCGCCCCTACACGGTCGAGCTTGAAACGAGCGAGTTCACATGCCTCTGCCCCGCCACGGGACAGCCCGACTTTGCGACGATAAAAATAGCGTACGTTCCGAACGAAAAAATCGTCGAGAGCAAGTCGCTCAAACTCTACCTGTGGTCGTTCAGAAACGAGGGCTGCTTCCACGAGCACCTCACGAACATAATCCTCGACGACTTGGTGGAAGCCCTCGACCCCGTTTGGTGCAGGGTCGTCGGCGAATTCAACGCCCGCGGCGGCATTGCAATCACGGTGAAAGCCGAACACGGCAAAAAGCCCGAAGCGTAAAATGTTCCGCCGCGCCGCAACACTGCTTTTTACGCTGCTGCCGACGGCGTGCGCCCTGCTCTGCGCCTCTTGCGCGTCGCGCGGGGACGCCGACGCGGGCTTCGAAAACCTCCTCGAAAGCGTCGTGAAAATCGACGTCTGGGAGGTGTCGCAAAAGGACGGCGGAAGCAGGACGAACCGCGCGGTAGGCTCGGGCGCGATAATGTCGGAGGACGGCACGATTCTCACGAACGCGCACGTCGTCAACTGCTACGCGTCGAAAATCGTGGTGACCCTCGCGAACCTCGAACGCATACGCGCGGAATTCGTCGGCTGGGACCACTGGACGGACTTGGCGGTAATCAGGCTCGACCCCGACGAGCTAAAACGCAAAAACCCGAAGTTCGCCGTCGCAAAATTGGGAGACTCCGACACGCTCCGCGCGGGCGAAGTAGTCTACGCCGTCGGCACTCCGCACGGCTTTGCGCGGACAATCACGCGCGGAATAATCTCAAACACAAACAGGTATTTCGAGGGCACAATTCTCAACAGCGGCTACGAAACGGGCGCGTTCAATTCGTGGATTCAAACCGACGCGGCAATCAACCCGGGGAACAGCGGCGGCCCGCTCGTGCGGCCGAACGGAGAAATCGTGGGCATAAACACGCGGGCGTACACGAACTCGAACAACCTCGGATTCTCCGTGCCGTCGAACGTGGCGCGGCGGGTGATAGACGAAATTTCGGCGCGGGGGAAAGTCGAGCGCGGATACGTCGGAATAGGCTTCGCGCCCCTGCAAGACATGGAGGAATTTTTCGAAATAGACACGAACCGCGGCGCGCTTGTACAAAACGTGGACGCGCTCTCGCCCGCGGCCGTCGCGGGGATTCTCGCGGGGGACATCGTGCTTAAAATAGACGGCAAAGACATCGACGGCCGCTTCCCCGAACAAATGCCCGCAATCATGGCGAAAATCGCCGACGTCCGCGCGGGCGGAACGATAGAATTGGAGCTTCTGCGCGGCGGCAAAAAATTCTCTAAAACCCTCAAAACCGAAAGGCTCGAAAGCCGCATAGGCAAAGAGTACACGCTCGAAAAATGGGGCGCGGGCATGCGCGAAATCACCAAGCCCTACGCGCGGGAATCGAAGCTCGATACCGACTCGCGGCTGATGGTCGCGGGCGTAAGGCAGGGCTTTCCGTTCGACGCGGCGGGCATCTGCGCGGGCGATATAATCGTGTCGGCGGACAGGAAAAAAGTCTCGACAGAGGCGGAGCTGCGGGCGGTCTACGAAAGCTACTGCAAGTCGCCGAAAAAAATCCTCGTGGAAATTCTGCGCGACCGCGCGCTGTCGTTCCACATTCTCGCGCCGCCCGAAAATTAGGCGTAGAACGCCGACACCGCCGACAGCGCAAAAAGCGCGGCGGTATCGCACTTCATGACGTTGCGACCGAGCGTCGCGGGCAGAAAACCCGCCCCGCGGGCAAGCGCGTATTCGGCGGGCGACAAATCGCCCTCGGGGCCTACGAGAACGCAGACGCTCTTCGGGAGCGGGGAGGAGCGGAGAATTTCGGCAATAGGCTTCGAGCCGTCTTCGAGACTCGCGACAATCTTCAAGTCGAAGTCGGCGGAGGAGAGGAAGTCGGAAATTTTGCGCGGTTCGGGCATCTCGAATTTCACGAAGTTGCCCGACTGCTTGACCGCCTCGACAACATGCGCCGTCCACTTTGCCGACTTGCGCTCGGAGTCCGAAATTTTCACCTGCGTGCGCTCGGAAAGAAGCGGGAACACACCCGCCGCGCCGACCTCCACGGACTGCCTCACGATGTCGTCGAAAGTCTTTCCCTTCGGCAGGCTCTGGGCAAGGTACACGCGCGGTTCGGGCGCGGGCACTTCGACGGCGTCGCCCACTTCAAGCTCGGCGCGTTTTTGGCTCGGCGAAACGAGCGTACAGCGCCTGACGTTCCCCGCCAAGTCGAACAAATCGACGGCGTCCCCCGCCCTCGCGCGGAGCGAGCCGCAAAGATGCCTGCTTTCGTCGGGCGAAAGCGCGGCGACGCGCGGAACTCCGCCCCCGAAATCGAAATATGCCCTGAAACCTGCCATAATTTACAGCTTGCACTTTTTGCGCGTTTTGTAAAAATTTTTTTTATGCAAAATGGACTCGAAGGCAAAACGGTGGTACTGGGCGTGTGCAGCTCGATTGCGGTCTACAAGGCGGCGGAAATCGTGTCGCGGCTCGCGAAATCGGGCGCGGACGCGCATGTCGTCATGACCGAAAACGCGGCAAAACTCATGTCTCCGCGCATCTTCCAGACGCTTTCGCGCAACAAGACATACGTCTCGATGTGGGAGGAAATTTCCGACTGGAAGCCCGAACATATTTCGCTTGCCGAAGCCGCAGACCTGCTGCTCGTAGCGCCCGCTACGGCAAACACAATCGGGAACTTCGCCCGCGGGCTTGCGCCCGACATGCTCTCCACAATCTACCTTGCAACGCGCGCGCCGGTGCTCGTAGCGCCCGCGATGAACTGCGACATGTACGCGCACCCCGCCGTCGCCGAAAACATCGAAATACTCAAAAAGCGCGGCGTCGAATTCGTCGAGCCCGAAACGGGAATGCTCGCGTGCGGACGCGAGGGCGCGGGCCGCCTTGCGGAGGTCGGGAAAATCGTCGAAAAGGCGGCGGAAATACTTTCAAGATGAGGGAAATTTTCGAAACGCTTTCCGACGAACTCCGCCGCTCCGCCGCAGAGGGCGCGGAATTTGCGCCCATAAGCGACGAATCTCTGGCAATCCTGAAACGCCTCGCCGCCGAGCTTGCCCCCGACGACGACGCCCCGCAACGCAAGCCCGACGAAGAGGAATTTGTGGACAACATCGAGGAAGTCAAATTCGTCTCTGCGGAGGATTTCATAAAAGAGGAAAAGAAACAGGAAACGCAAAAAAGGATAAAAGTAGTGAAAACAAACCCCATGCCCGACATCAAGCCAATACCCGCGCCGAAAAAATTCGAGCTGCCAGAAGGCGACAAACAGACGCGCTGGGAGGCGTTGCGGGAAATTGTGCTGTCGGACAAAGTTTGCGCCGAACACCTGCGCCCGCAAAAGAAAATCGTGTTCGGAGTCGGCAACCTCGACGCAAAAATTTTCTTCTGCGGCGAAGCCCCGGGAGCGGACGAAGAAATTCAGGGCGAACCGTTCGTCGGCAAGGCCGGACAGCTTCTGACAAAAATCATAGCCGCAATGGGGCTTTCGCGGCAGGACGTCTATATAGGCAACATCATGAACTGGCGTCCCGAAACGCCCAAAGGCAACCGCCCGCCGACCGAAGAGGAAATGAACTACTGCCTGCCCTACCTCAAAGCGCAGATAGACGTTGTGAAGCCGCAGGTTGTGGTCGCGCTCGGACTGACCGCCGCAAACGGGCTGCTGGGCTTCGACCCGACCCGCCGCATGGGGAAAATCCGCGGGCAGTGGCAGAAGTTCGGCGACGCCGACCTGATGGTGACCTACCACCCGTCGTTCTTGCTTCAATACGCGTCGGCGCAGATGAAGCGGCTCGTGTGGGAGGACATGATGGCGGTAATGGAGCGCACGGGAATCCCGATTTCGGACAAACAGCGCGGCTACTTCCTGCCGAAAGAATAGACAAATAACAGACGCAAAAAAATGCCCCGCCGAAACGGGGCATTTTTCTTTTGCGCTACCGAATCTTAAACGGCTGGATTTTCAGACGGCTGTCCTCCGACAAACTACTTTCCTTTATCGAATAAAGCTTGTCGCCCACAAGCACAATGACGTTGCCCAATTCGTATTTCAGCACGATGCACACAAGAGAGCGTCCGTCCGCCGATTCAAGCGACACCTTTTCGCAGGAATGCTTCACCTGTTGTTTGACGGCGTCGATTTCGGCGAGCATTCGTTCGCCGTCGGCAATCATTCGTTCTCCTTCAAGCCTCATGTTCATGCCGTTGCGCCTGTCCTTTTCGGCGGAAACGTGGTGCGCCATGGTAGTGCCCGCGGCGGCTACGAAGTCCTGCGCGTGTTCAAGGGGCGCGGAATCCCTTATTTTTCTTTTGCCCGCGGCAATCTTTGCGTTTGCGGTCTTGTAGTCTTCGTAGGACATCGCCAGTTTTTCGCGAAGCTCCATGCCGTCGTTTTTCTTGGCGATTTCGCGGCGGCTTCCGCTTTCCCCGTATGTGCTTTCTATCGCAGTGAAAGTGTCCATAACCTTTGCGGGTTGCGCGCCCGCTTCCGCCGCGCAGACCGATATTTGCTCCATCAACTGAACAACCCTATACAGCCCGACTTTTTCCTTTTCGACAGCCAAAACTTTTCCGCTCACGGGGTCTATGATTTTCTCGCCCTCGCGGAAAACTTCGATTGCGCTTCCCACGGGCAGACTGCGGTTTACGTAGATTTTTCCGTCTTTTGCGACTTTCACGACCAGCGGCTTGAACACTTTGTCCCTGAATTTGGAAACGATGTCCTCCGAAATTTTCTGGGCGCACAATGCGATAAGCTCTTCGCCGTACGAGCCGCCGCGTATGTTTACATTTATCTCGCGCGTGGCGTCGTTGAGGTCGATTTCGCTTTTCACCAAATCGAAAATTTTACGCTGGGATAAATCGTATATTTGGGTAAAGCATGTGGCTTTCATCACGCGCTTGTCCGTCATGTCCCTGCGCTCGATTCTGTCGTTGAACTCGCCTATGTACACGGATACAAAATAGCGGCAGCCCTTGAATGTATCCGACAGCACGGAGACATCGACATTGCTTTCCGTCAGGTCTATGTTGGGAAGCTGCATCGGCGTAAACCCCGCTGCCGAAAAAACCTGCGCGAGGTTCTGCGCAAGCATGTCGCGCATTCGAAGCAGGGAATAGCCCTCGGTTGTTCTGTGCGTGTACGAAACGCTGTCGAAAACCGCGTTGGAATTGACAACGGCCGACGAACGCGCGGTGGAGTTTGCGTTGAACGCCGCGGTAGAGTTGGAAACGCTCGATACGTTCATGCCGCCTTCGCCGCCGCTTGCCGTTCCGTGGGAAACGCTGTTTGCCCGAATGCCGCCGTTGATACTGCCGACCGTCGAACCGCTTCCGTACGACTGCGACTGCCCGCCCGACATATTCACCGTCATTACCGTTCTCTGCAAGGAATACTCCTCCACAAGAGACCTGTTTATTCCGACGCTCGTAATCGCAACGCAGTTATCGATTCCGTTGGAGGCAAATGCCGTGCCGCAAAAAGCCGCAAAAGCAATGGTTGGGATTATAAATATATTTTTCATGATATATATCTTATAGAGTCCGTTTAGATTATAAATGAACGATAAAAGTAATAGTATTCGCAATACTATGACATTGTTTTAACCTATATAATATTGAATAACAACAACCGACACATGTTTTCGTACGCGCGGGCTTACGGAGCGGCAATGCCGAAATTATTAATTGTTATTCACAAGAATCTAATATTTAAATACAAAAAACCCACTCTTATAAAAATTGGTTGACAACAGTATTGCGAATACTGCGGCATTATAAATTTCATGCGCAAAAACTCCATCGCCGCATTTTTCGCATTGACTCCGCTACACACGAAAACGGCAAGGCGGCGTTGCGAAAAAAACGATTGGGTACGGGCGCAAAAAAACGCGTCGGCGAGCGCCGAAATTTTCTACTTGTTATGAGGGGCTAAAAATGTTGAAATTAATAGCTGAAAATGGCGGCGGAATTCGGACAGATTCAGAGGCAGGAGCAATCGCTTATCCTGACTCCGCAACTCAAACGCAGCTTGGAAATTCTCCAAGCGGCGTCGCTTGATTTGGAGAAAATCGTCGCGGTCGAGCTGAAAAAAAATCCCCTCTTGGAGGAGATTCCCCCAGAAGACTTCGAGCGTCCGCAGACGCTCGGCGAATCGGCGGATTTCGACGACGACGATTTCGACGCGCCCGCGCAATCCTCCGACACCGAAAAAGAGCAGAAAACGCGCGACTTTGTTCTCAACTCCCTACCCGACAAAACCTCCCTCCAAGAGCACCTGCTCACGGAGGCAAACCTCGACGCCGCAACGCCCGAAATCGCAAAGGCTTTCGAAAACCTCGCAGGCTCGCTCGACGAACGCGGATTCCTGCTGCCCGACGCACTCGACAACGCCCGCGCGGCGGGCTTCGACGAAAAGACAGTAAACGCCGCCCTCGACCTGCTGCGCGACTCCGAACCGTCGGGTATCGGCGCGTTCGACATGCGAGACTCTCTCATGTTGCAGCTTGAACACAAGGGCATGGGGAACTCGCTCGCGTACAGGATTCTCGCCGACAGGTTCGACCTGCTTCTGAAACGCAGGGTGGAGGAAATTGCCGAGCTTGAAAACCGCTCGCCCGCCGACGTTGAAAGGGCAATCGGCGAAATCGCGAAGCTCCACACGTCGCCCGCGTCGGAGTACGCCGCCGAGGACGAAAAATTCATAACACCGGAGCTTGTCTTCTACCGCGACGACGACGGCGTTTGGCATGTGGACGAGGCAAAAGACGCCTCGCCGCGCCTGCGCATAAACCCCGACTACCGCAAGCTCGCCGCCGACGAGCGCGTCCGTCCGGAGGAACGCGCGTACATCAAGGAGAAAATCCGCGACGGAAAATTCCTCATGGACGCAGTAGACTTGCGGCGCAAAACAATTCTGAAAATCGGGCGCGCGATACTCGAAAGACAGTCCGACTTTTTCGAAAACGGCAGGGACGCCCTCAAACCCATGACCATGCAGGACGTCGCCGACGAAATCGGCGTGCACGCTACGACCGTCGGACGCGCGATTTCGGAAAAATACGCGCAGACGCCGCACGGACTTCTGCCGCTCAAATTCTTTTTCAGCGGCGGCTACGAGTCGGCGGACGGCGGCGGTCTTTCGAGCGAGTCGGTGAAAAACATGATAAGGAAAATCGTTTCGGAGGAGTCGCCGCGCGCGCCGCTGAGCGATTCAAAAATAGCGGAAATGCTTGCGGAGGACGGCGTGAACGTCGCCCGCAGAACCGTCGCAAAATACCGCGAGGAACTCGGCATACCCGCAAAAACTTTGAGAAAACGCTTCTGATATGTTCGAAGAAACCACACTTATTATCGACGCCTGCGGAGAGCGCGTGAAAATGTCGCTGGCAAAAAACGGCGAACAGATTTTCGAAACCGTCTCCGACAGGCAGGCGATTGAAGGCGCGGCGCAGTGCGCCCTTGCGCTCCCCGTAGAGCTGCGCGAAATCCGCGCGTACGCAATCTGCACGGGGCCGGGGTCGATGCTCGGCACGCGCTTCGCAAGCGCGTTCGCGTCTACCCTCGCGAAGCTCTCCGACGCCGAAATTTTCGAGTGGGACGCAATGCTTGCAGCGGCATACGCGATAGCCGACGGCGGCGCGGAAGCGGAGTTTTCGCTCGTCGCGCCGTCGCGCAGGGGCTTCGCAAACATAGTAAATTTCGCAAACGGCGGCGTAGAGCTTGAAGCGGAAATCGAGCTTGAAAGGCTGGACGGAACCGCAAAGCAGAAAAAATTTCTGCTCCGCCAGCGCAAGTCGGATTTCGATTTCGAGGAATTCGACCCGTCGCCGCGGCAGCTCTTCGAGACGCTCAAAAAGCACCCCGAACTCGCGAAAAAATGCGAACTGCCGCCCGACGCCAAACCGCTTTCTAAAAGGGAATATGTAAAATGGAAGGGTCAAGCACACATCTGAGGTGCTCGGTGCGCATAGACTTGTGCGCTCTCGAACGAAACCTCGGCAAACTCAAATATTTCATGCCGAAATCGCGCGGGTACATCGCGCTGGTCTCCGCCGACGCGTTCGGCTACGGCGTTGAGGCGGCCGTCGTGCGCCTGATGCTAAGCGGCGCGGACGCGTTCGCGGTCACAAACGTAAGCGAGGGCGCGAGGGTTCGCGAAGTCGGGTCGGGCTGGAAGGTCGTGGTGATGTCGTCGTCGCTTCCGGGAGAGGAGGACGAATACTTCGAAAACTCGCTCACGCCCGTGCTCGTAAGCTGCGAAGAAATCGCCCGCTTCGAAAAAAAGGCGGAGGAACTCGGCGCGACGCTCGCAGTCCACATGCGCCTGCCGACCGTCGGCGAAACGGTGCCGTCGCCCGAAGAGGCAAAAAAAATGCTCGACGCATTGCTCGAATCGAAGCGGCTCAAACTCGAAGCGTTCTGCCTGCTCGGCACGGGAACGGGCGCGCCGCAGGAGGGCGCAAAGCCCGACGCCGGCTTCGTGGAATACGCAAAAAGAAAAACAGACAGCCTCGGCGCAAAAATTTTCGTCCACCACAGCGACGTCTGCGACGTCTCCGCGCTTCCGTTCGACCGCGCGCTGCGGGCGGGACTTGTGCTCTTCGGCATGAAGCCGTCGGAAAACTCCATTTTAAAGGGCTTCGAACCCGAACATGTGCTGACGTTCAGAAGCTCGGTAAGCCAGATTAAGAACCTGCCCAAAGGAGCTACGGTCGGCTACGGGCGGACGTACACCCTAAAAAAGGACTCGCGCGTGGCGCTGCTTTCGGTAGGCTACGGCGACGGCGTGCCGCGCAACGCGAGCGAGAAAATGGACGTAATCATCAGGGGCAAACGCGCAACCGTAATCGGACGGGTCTCGATGGACCAAGCCGCGATTGACGTAAGCGACTTCGACGAAATCGAGGTCGGCGACGAGGCGATAATCGTCGGAGAGAGCGGCGGAATTTCTATTCCGATTGAGGAATACGCGGGCAGACTGGGCATTACCCCCGCTCAGGCGTTGACCTCAATTACCAAGCGCGTGGCGCGTTTCTACAAAATGCTATATTAATTGAAAAAAAAGATTGTCAAACGCAAACGCCC
>DHMA01000058.1 GCA_002405555.1 Opitutia bacterium UBA4654 | reverse complement strand
GGGAGGGTTCTCGGCGAGACGTTGATTGGGTATAACACCACCGAGCGTCCCGTCTTGAACATCATCGCGAAGAGTTCGTCTATTCCGAGTGGGATTGTCATGCGGCAGGCTTCGCGGTAGTTGTACTGCGTGCCGTCTTCGGTGACCACCGCTTCGCGCTTGTAGAAAACCATCGTGCGCGGGCCTTTGTAGTGTATCGCGTTCGACATCGAACCCGACGACACTTTCAAAACCCTGTACGCGTCGCCCGATTTATACCAGAGGTCGAAGTTTTGGTCTTTCGAGGCGCGGACGGTCGAAACGCCGCCGCCGATATTGGGAATCGTCATTGCGTTCGAGTATGCCCATTTGAAGATTTTGATGGTAACTTCGACGCTTTCCTCCTGCGTTTTCTGTTCCGCCTGTTGTTGTTGTGGCTGCTGTTCCTGCTGCGCGCACAAAACCGACGCGCACAGGAACACGAGTGTTGCGAGTTTCCTTAGCATTGTTGTGTTAGATTTCCTTTTCGTTCAGCCAACGGAAGGAGACGATTTTGAAGCGTCTGCCGAGTTCCTTGTTGAGGTCGTTGAGTTCGTCTACGTGCGTGTTGAAGTTGCGTTGGTCGTTGACCTTTTCCTGATAGCCGATTTCGTGTTCGCGGCCGCTGATTCTCCACGGCTCCTGATTTTGCGATTCCGAGTCGAAATATTCGGGCATGCGCTGCACGACCATTTCGCACCACGCCTTGCCTTCCACCGCTCCCGAAACGGGGTTGCGGACTTCGCCGTATGCGCGGATTTTGAACGTGTCTGAGCGCACCGTAAGGAACGAGCCGAGACGCGCAAGCAAATCCTGCTGCATCAGGTACGCGGGCGCGCCCGTCGCCTGCGGGCCGATAGCTCCGCGCCAGTTTTCCCAAATCTTCTTCACGTCCTGATAGTCCTTACAGTTGTTGTCGTACTGCAATGCCTCCGACATGTTGCGGTTGTTGTCTATCGAGATGATGAAGTCTTTGTCGGTGTGGAACGGGTAGTTGATTGAGGTTGCGTCTATCGCCGCCTGCAAGACGCCCTTTTGCGCGTGCGAGACGCGGTATGTAATTTGGTCGTCGTATTCCTTTTCGAGGTTTTTGCGGTCGTCGAGCTTGGAGGGCAGGGGAACTTTGCCGTTGCCGAGGTATTCCTCCGTATAGCGTTGTTCCGCCGAGAGGTCGGGCACAACTCTGTTTACGAAGTGCGACATCGAATAGAACGGGCCTCTGTCCTTGACGTGTTCGACAATCGCCACGGCAAGCTCTTCAATTTCCTCCGCGCTCAAAGCCCTGAACCCTTGGAACGCCGTGTCCTCTTCGGTAATCGACGAAGACGAGGTGAATTCCTTTGCCGAGTAGGGCGCCTGCCAGCGGTGGAACGCGGCGGCGTCGGACTGTTCCAGTTTGAGGCTCTTGCCCTGATAGTCGCGGATTTCCTGACCGTAGTAGGTTGAGAGCACCGCCTTCCACGCGTCCACGCTTGTGGAGTTCACGTTGAACGCTCCGTTTACCCAGAGCTTTGAGGCGTTTTCTTCGAACTGTTCCTTGTTTGAGTCGGAAGTAAGGTCTCTGAGCGAGAGGTAGTCGTCGCGTTCGACGGCGTAGCGTATGCGCGGGTTCTGCGGGTAGGCGTACTCTTGGTCGATTGTGTTCTTCGCCTCGTCCTTGCGGTAGGGGAGGGTCGAGAAGAAGTATTCGTCCCAGAGGGCGTCGTTTAGCTGCCACGAGATGTCGTAGAGAACTCCGCGGTCTTCGTAGTACGCCGATTCCCTCTTGCCGTCGAATTTACCGGAGCGCGCAACGCTGTTGTTGTCGTCGTTTCTGTCCCAAACCGCGCTTGCGCCGTCGAGCCAGGTTACATGGTAGGCGCGTTCGGGCGAAATTCTGGCGGGGCAGAGCGAGTTGCCGATCGCGAGCGTCGGGTACTGCGATTCGTTTGTCTGCAAACCGTAGGAGCGTTGGAACTGGTCGCTGTTTACGAGGTTCGCGTAGCCGCCGTTGGAGTCTTCGTAGAGCCACGTCGTGCCTTGGTATTTGCCGATGCCGAACGAAAGCCCCGCGCCCGCGAGGTTTGCGGGGTTGGATACAACTTCCGTCTTTCTGAGGACGTGGATAACGGGGGCTTGGTACGTGCCCAATTCCTCTTTCAGGCCTATTCTTACGTGTCCGTCGGCGACGCCCACGAGCGAGTTGCCGACGTAGGTCATGCCGTCCTTCGTTCCGTAAGCCTGATTGAGCGACTGCATTGTCTTTGTCAGTCGGGAAATCGTGTTGTAGAGCGTTTTCTTTTCGCCCGAAATCGGGATTTCCCTGCCCGACCAGTCTCCGTAGTAGCCCGTCGCGTGAATGTTGGAGTTCACGAAGGGGCGGACGTTGAAGAACGGTTCGTGCCCAGCCGAGCTGTTGGCGTAGGGCTGCGCGAAAATCAGGCCGTAGGGCACGCGGCCGGTGGTGTCGTTGATTGACGCGTAGAGCTGTCGGGCGTAGTTGTAGTTTGTGCTGTTAATGGAGAGGTCTTTGTTGTGCCTGATTGCCTGCGGGAGCGTGTCGCCCAGGCCTTCGGTGTCCATGCAGATTCCCGTTGCATCGACCGACGGAATGTACTGCGCCGACGAGTTGTACATGCGGCAGTTGTCGTGGTTTTTCCAGTAGTTTGCCGAGTGTCTGCGGGGGTTGAGCGTGAGCCAGTTGATGTAGAATCGGGCGCGGTGGATAGGTTCTGTCGCTACCGTCGAGCCTGCGCCCAACTTTGATTCGTCGTTGCCGGGCGCGTTGGTCGAGAACGGCGTTCCGAAGCCGAGCAGCTGTTTCAGCGCGCCGTCAACCGTCTGGTTGCCGCCGCCGTTTACGCCGTCGGAGTACCACGCGCCGTTCGAGTTCGTGTCGGTATTGCGGTACGCGGCTAGGAACAGCGACCTTCCGTTGTCCATGCGCGCCTCTCCCGGGCAGTGGTAGTTTGTATATACGTAGTAGTTTTGCGCCTCGCCCGACTGCGTTTTCTGACCGTACGCGCCGATTGACGGGTCGGGGAAGCTGGGCTGTTTGAAGCAGAAGAAGCGGAAGCCGCGCATGTGCATGAGCGACGGCCCCATAATCTGCAAGCCCGCCGCGTAGTCCCTGCCCGTGTTTTTTGCGTTTGTGGGGCAGAACTTTGCGAATTCGAAACCTTCGCGCTTCCAAATCCAGATGTCGAGGTTCAGGCGGACATATTCAAGCTGGTGTCTGTGAATCGGATTCCAGTATTTTGCGTTCGTGTTCGGCGGATTCGAGGAGCAGTCCGACGGGCGGGTGTAGTCGAGGTTGTAGGAGGAAATCGCGTAGCCGAGCGGCGTCATGTTGAATGCCGCTCCCAGCATTTTGTGGGTTTCCATGCCCGACATTTCCTTGCGCGGGTAGACGCCTTCGATGTCCTGCATGTCTATATACAGGTTGTTGATATTCGTCTCCATGTTCGCGCCGTTCACGTCCTTGATGTTGCACGCGGCGATGAGGTCTAGGTCGAAGAGAACGTATTTGCCGAGCCTGTCTCTGTACTGCCAGTCGGTGTCGTTGTCGTACTTCGCGGCGTGCTCGGCTTCTGGGTGGGGAATATCCACATAGAAGCAGCCGCCGAGAACGCCGCCGTTGTCGAGTCCGTACATCATGGCGTCGCGCTCTTCGTAAAGGCTCTTTGTTGCGTTTTCTTCGAGTACGCCGTTCGGGCCGTCCTTGTCCTGGTCGGAAGAGCTGCCCTTGTTCTTCGGGTTGCCGACGTAGCTTATGATTTTCTTCATGGAAAAAATCTTCGCCTTGCCGGGTTCGATTCCCTTTGCGTCGTAGGCCATGAAGCGCAGGTTTGCGTCGTCGGTGTTGCCGTCGCTGGCGGTGTAGATTTTGCTCGCGTTTTCGGGGTTGCGGGCGTCGATGCTGCGCTGTGCGAAGAACAGGTAGCCTTCGGCGGCGTCGGGGTCTTTTAGGATAGAGTTAAAGTACGAACCGTGCGTTACCGCGTAGATTATGCTGTTGAGGTAAAGCGGGATTCTCGCAACCCGCGCGGCGTAGCGGTTTCTTCCCGCCGTCGCCCTTTCCGAGGCAAGCTCGCTCGACGGGACTATGTTGCCGTCCGCCACGATGTCTTTCCAGTGTCTCCACTTGAAAGTTTCCGAGACGTTGATGTTGGTGGGCGCGATTGCGCTTTTGATGTCCGCCTGCGAAAGCATGTTCTGCTTTATGCCGTAGCCCAGCGGAAATGCGGGAACGTCCGTATTTCCGTATCTGAAACCTTCGAAGAACGCCGTGTAGCGCGACATAAGCCACTTAATCGGGTAGTCGTTGTTCGAGGTCGGGTTGATGTTGTTGACGATTGTGCCGCTGTCGGTCTGTTCGTTTCTTCCCCAGACCGTGCCGCGCCTGAACGGAAGCATGAACTGGCGGAGCGATTTTTTGTCGGGGTCGGCGCGGGTGACTTCGTCGCTCATCGAGGGGATAATTTCCGTGCGGAGGTCTCTCAGGCACTGGAAGTACTGCCCCGTTTCGTAGCCGATTGCAAACCTGAACGCGCCCGTGGGGTGTCTGAACTGCCCCCACACGCGGATTGCGTAGTATGTGTCGCCCTTGATTTTCGTATCGTACGGATTGTAGAGAATCAGCAGCGGCATGATGTGCAGACGCAGGCCGTACTTCTGTCCGCCATAGTTTACGAAAGTGGGAACGTAGAACACTTGGAAGCGTTTTACAACGGGTTTGAGTCCGTATCGGTCGTCCGTCTGAACGCGGGCGTCGAGCGTTTCGCGGTCGGCGAGGTCTTCGGTTCTCGTATTATAATAGGAGCGGAGCTGGTCCCAAAGAGGGCCGCCGGGGTCTTTCCAAATGTATTTGTCGTCGAACATGTCCGCCATCAGCCGGATAGTCGAGAGCGATTCTGCGTCGGCTGTGTTTTCGTGCCCGTACATCTGCGGGCCGAAGATGTGCCCCGTGCCCCTGAGCTTTCTGTCGGGCTCGCCCGATTTGTTCGGGTTGTGGTGGTATCTGTATACGTTGTCCTTTACGAGCGGGTATGCCGTCGTTTTGAAGTCGAAGCCCGCCACGCCGTAGGGGCGTTCGAAATATTCGGGCGCGTTGTTGTTGTCTTTGTCGAGCAGCTCTTCGTCTTCGTTGCCGAAGTCCTTTCGGGTAAGACCGAGGGAAAGGTCCTTCTTCAAACCGCCATCGCGCACGTTTACGAGTATGCCCTTTGTGTTGAAGCTTGCGCTGTGGAAGAACACCCTCGAAAGCAGGGTGTTGTCGGGCAGCGAGCCCGAGCGGAAAATGTCGAGCTGTTTGATGTCGTCGAGGTTGCGGATACGCGCCATCGAGCTTTGGTCGTCGCCGTCGCGGAAGTCGAGGTCGAACGCCTTTGTTCCCGCCTTGCCGCCCATGCCCGATACCGTCAGGCCGTGAATGCCCGAGTAGAACGGCAAGCTCTGTATTCTGTAATTGATGCGGTTTGCGTGCTCGAACATGTCCTCCGTTGCGACCGCGTTGAGCGACGCCTTTTGCCCTTCGTCGGCTACCCACCACGCAATGCGCGTTTCCTTGCCGTCGCTGATTTTTTCGCCCGTGATGGGGTTGGGGTCTACGTCGAGGGTAACAAGCGGCGCAAGAACGTCGCGGTCGGAGCGTGGCGCGCCGTATTCGTCGGAGTACGAGCCTGCGCTGACTGCGCGTACGTATTTGCCGTCGTCGAGCTTCGATGTCGGGCGGTATCTCACCACGGAATAGTCGGTGCTTTCCTTTTCCCTGATTTTATTGCCCGACACAAGCCAAGTGAGCGCGCGTTCGACCGTGTTTGTGATATAGTCCGACCGCGCCTGCTGGCGGAGCTGCTTTTCGGGCGAGTAGCCCCTGCGCGAGTCCCACACGCCGACCCAGTAGCGGTTTTGCGAAATCGCGGCGTCGTCTATTTTCTCCGCTTCGTCGCGGTCGATGTTCATCGGCGCGCTCCACCACTCGAACTTCTTGTCGTTGTCAAGCTCCGTAATCGGCGACGCCACGGTGTCGTCGAACATCATTGCGTGTGCGGTTATTCGCTGGTCGGGGCCGAGCGCGCTCTGCACGCGGCTCATTGCCTGATACGCCGCGAATTTGGCGGCCTGTTTGGCCTTAAAGTCGTTCATGCTCTGGCGGCTGAGTCTCATCTGCATCTGGACCATCGTCGCGAGTGTCACGATAAGCAGAACCATAAAGCCCATCAGCGCAAGCGAAAGCACGAGCGCGAAAGCCTTTCTTTCCGAAAGCTTTTTTTGAACGGGGGGGGTAGAAATAAAAGTTTTCTTCATACTCTATGGAAACGCTATTGACGGCGCGTTTTCAACGCAAGCAAATTTTGCGCCGTTTTTTCCGTTTTTACCGACATTTTCCGCCCGTCCCGCGTTCCGTTTATCCCGCCGATTTTCCGCCTTTTGCGGGAAATTTTCTACACCGCGTACAACAAAGGCGCAAATGCGGCTTTCACTCCGCAACTTGCGCCCCGTGTTTGAAACCCCGTTTGCCTATCGGGCGAGGTCCATGAATTCCTCCTGTATGACGAGCGCGGCTATCCCGCGTATTTCCTCGTCGATAAGCGACATTTCGGCGAAGTCGTCGGCGGTGATTACCCCGCGCGGCATTGTGGCGTCGGCAGTCGCCGAAAACACCGCGACCGCCGCGCATGCCGCCGCCGCCAGCGCGGAGGCGTACGAGAGTATCGAGTTGCGCACCCTGCGCGACGCCCCCGCCTTTGCGACCGCCGCCATGATTTTGTCGGTCGCGTTCGGGAAGGCGGCAAGCCGCTCCAAGAGCGCGTCTATCCGCCCGTCGGCGAGCTTTTCCTCCGCCGAAATTTTCCGCGCCGCCGCCATCACGCTTTCCGTGAAAGAGTCGGGCAGGGCGGGGGCGTCGGCGGCGAGGAGCGCGTCGATTTTCTCGTCGGGCGTTTTGGGCTTTTCAATATCCATTGTTTTTTACTCCGAATTTTTCAGGACTTCCCGCAGTGCGTTTCTCGCGCGGTGAATCCACGTTTTTACAGATTGCACGTTGGCTTTCATGGCCTCGGCAATCTCTTCGTATGAAAGTTGCTGCTGTTTGAGCAGAAGTATCGCGGTTCGCTGGTTTTCGGGCAGGTCTTCGACCGCCGCATAGAAAATCTCCTCCAACTCCGACACGGGCGTCGAGTGGGAGTCTTCCGCGGGGAAGTCCAAGTCGGCGGGGTCTGTGGCGTCGGAGGGGCGTCTTACCCTCTTGCGGTGCTCCGAAATCAGCACGTTCCGCGCTATGCGGAAAAGGTATGTGGAAAACTTCGCCTTTCGGGCGTCTCCGCCGGCGTACTCGGCGTAGCTCTCGCGGGCGCGGTAGAGGTTCAGGAACGTCTGCTGCGTCATGTCCTCCGCCGCGTGCATGTCGGAGCACGAGCGGTAGAAGTAGTTCGCCAGCGGCCTCTGCCACTTCTCGACGAGCATTCTGAACGCATGCTCCGAGCCGTCCGCCGCCTGAACCATCAGAGCCGCGTCGCCGTCGCCTGCCGCCGCGCTTTCCGTCGCGCCTTGAATGAATGTCGGGCTTGTCTGCACTGTACGTTTTTCCTTCATAGTGTCGAACGCCTTTTCCCCAAAAAAGTTTCGCTTTGAAAAAAAATAAAAAAAAAGCTGGAACGCCAGCAAAAAACAGTTAAATTCAGCCGTTTTAATTTTTTAAACAACGCAAATTCGAAAGACAAAACTATGAGCGGACTCATTCAATGGACATCGAAAGCCAAGCGCAAGCCTGGTAAAAAGAGCGCGGGCGCAAAGCCCAACGCACGCAGACAGAGGCTTCTTGCCTCCCGCAAGCGCAAGGTGCGCGCAAGCGCGGCTAAGGCGGCGAGAAAACTCGCCAATGCCGACCTCGGCAAATAACGCATACGCCGCCGAATTTGCCCTGCGCCTAAAAAAAGGCTTGCAATGCGGATTCGCGCGGCTAAGGTGCTTTATTTCAAAATTTCAACATCTATAAGATTTTTTCTATCATGGCAAGAGTATGTTCAGTAACAGGCAAGCGTCCCGTTAAAGGCCGCAGAATCATTCACAAAGGTCAAAGCAAAAAGAGCGGCGGTATCGGTTTGCAGCTCGTCAAGCAGACAAAGCGCACATTCAAGCCCAATGTGCAGCGCATTCGCGTTCGCATGGCAAACGGCGCAGTCAAGCGCGAATGGGTCAGCGTAAAAGCCATCAAGGCGGGTCTCGTCGAAAAGGCGTAGTTTCCCACCTTACCAACAGGTTGCTTCACGCACACAATAGAATATCCCGCAATTTAATTGCGCGCGAAACACTCTCGGAATCCTCATCGGAGCACTCTCCGTCGGGGATTTTTTTGTCTGGCAACACAACGGCGTTTATTCTCGGCGCAGCTTCGGCGGACTGTCCAAAGCCGTTTTCGCGCGGCTTGGACATTTTTTTGCGCGGACATTCTTCCGAACGCCGCATTTTTGAGCCTGCCCGCGTATTTTTTTCGAAAGCGCGGCGGTATTTTGCCGATAGTCTGAGTGTAAAGGCGCATATCGAATTTCGCCCGAAAGAGCATTGCAATAAAATTTAGGGAAACCCCGTCCGGGGGGATTCCGACAAAAAATAAAAGTAGACAGGAAATAAAATGGAAATCTTCGTGGGCAATCTGCCCTTCGATATTACCGAACAGGAAATTAGGGACAAGTTTGCGGAATGCGGAGCGGTCTCGAACGTAAAAATGCTCATGGACAAATTTTCGGGCAGATTCAGGGGAATCGCCTTTGTGTC
>DHMA01000101.1:20166-21282 GCA_002405555.1 Opitutia bacterium UBA4654 | reverse complement strand
AGGAAATTCCAAGCACCCCCCCCACAGCAATCCCGACACCCCCGCCGCCGAAAAAAAACGCCCGCCTTAAAAAAAATCAAGGCTACGCGTTTCCAGCCGCAAAAACGCGATTCACCCCCCCGCTCTCTCCGCGCCCGCAAAAAAAATGCGGTTCGTCTCAGTCGTAGCCTGCGCCTACCCGCAAAAAAAATGCGCTCCCGTTTGGGAGGCGCATTTCGGAAATTTGAAAGGCAAATTCTATTTGAATTTCACGACGTCTACGCGGCGGTCGTGCTTTGCTTCGGGCGAGTCTTTCGCGACGTCGATTGCCGCTCCCGCTTCGCCGCGCGCGATGATTTCGATGCGCGAAACGTCGAGACCGAGGCTTGCCGCGTAGTCCTGAACCGCCTTGCAACGCTTGTCGGAAAGGAGCATGTTGTATTCTTCCGTGCCGTACCAGTCGGTATGGCCTACGAGAACTACCTTGAAGTCGGGATTCGACGCGTAGAAGTCAACCGCGCGTTTTACCTTGCCGCGTTCGCCGGCCGCAACCGCGTACTGGTCGAAGCCGAAATAGATTGTTTCGACGATGTCTTCGGGCCTGATATTGTCGGGGTCAAACGCGCCGAGTTCGTTGATTCCGCGCGAAGCGAGACCCGCGTCGGACAGATTGGCGTCGCCGGGGAGGTCGCCGGGGTTGAGTTCGTTCGACGAGCTTGACGCGCGTGTATCGAGCGGCGAGGGGCCGTCCATCGAATCGCAAGCTGCGAGGAAGAACATTGAGAACGCTACTGCGGCGAGTGTAAATGCCTTTTTCATAATTTATTTATTATCGGATTATTTTTCTTGAAAAAATCTATATATTGCAAGTCTCCATGCGTTTTCATTTTTTGCAAGTTTTTTCTACGCCGTTTGTCAACATTTTCGGACGCGGAAAAAACTCAGCGGCGGACATTCGGCGAGAGAATGCGCTTGTGGTGCGGAAGAAGCACAATGCCGCCCCTGCGCTCGATTTCGCGCTCGGTAGCAGCCTGAGCCTCCAAGGCGGCGGCGTTGAGGCGTTCAAGCTCCGCCTGCCGCAGTTTCAAAGCCTCGATTTCCGACTCGCGGCTTTTCAGAAGCTTGCGCATGTTTTCG
>DHMA01000101.1:7850-20120 GCA_002405555.1 Opitutia bacterium UBA4654 | reverse complement strand
TGTTTTCGAGCCTGTCGAGCGATTCCGAGCGCGTGGAATTTTGCGCGCGCAGCCGCTCTAAGTCGGACTTGGTTTGGGCGACGGTTTTGTCGAGAATGTCGCGCTGTTTCAGAAGTTCGGCGTACGCCTTTTCGGCGGAAAGGCGGGCGTCGGCCTCGCGCTCCAGCTGGGCGTTGAGCTTTGAGACAATCTCCTTTTGCGTAAGCGAGCTTGTGCGCTTTGCGCGTTCGAGCATTTCGCGCGCCTCCTGCGCCTTGCGGATATTGTCGGCGGCGGCCTCCTGCGCAAGGCGCGTTTTGCGCTCGGCTTCGTCGGCCTTGCGTTCGACGGTCATCGCGCGGGTCTGCGCCGTCTTGGTTTCCTCCTCCAATATTTGCGACTGCGCGCGCTCCTGCCCGTATTTCAGGAAAAATACGATTGCCGTAAAGGCGAGCAAACACAGCGCAAAAACCAAACTCCCGTGTATATCTTTCATGCGTGTTGAATAAAGCAAAACCGACGCGCCTTTGCAACGTTAAAAAATTTCACAATTTAGTTGCTCAAAAATTTCACATATGCAACAATGAGCACATGTCTATATATAAATACTATCTGCTATCAATAGCGGCGTTTGCGGGATTGCAGGCGTTTGCTCAACCTTTCAAGGCGGAGGAATACAGCCCCGCGACAGACCCCGCCGTAAAAAAGGCGGCGCGTCCCGAATTCGGGAAATGGAACGCCGCGTACATGTGGTATCCCGGCCAATACGCGTCGTTCTGCCACCGCAGGCTTGCCGAAAAATCGGTGGAACGCTGCGCATACGTAAACGACGGCGGAACGTACTACACTCCGCAGGAATCGACCATTTTCAGGCGCGAAGTCTCCCTGCCGAAAGACGCCAAAATGAAGTGGCGGGCGTCGCACTTGGCGTACATCGACGTTGAAGGCAAGCGCGTTGCGGGCATGCGCACGGGCGAAATCACAATACCCGCGGGAAAGCGCGAAATCAGAGTCAAGGTGGTTTCGAAAACCCGTCTGCCCTGCCTTATAATAGAGGGCGAGGGGCTGTCCACGCCCGAAGGCTGGGCGGCGAGCCTCGACGGCAAAAGCTGGGTTCCCGCGGAATCGTCGCCGCTCTTCGACGAGCCGCAGGCCACGCCCGACTACCTTTCCTACGACATCTACGAAATCCCGCCGAACAAATACCCCGTCGCCGAAAACTGCAAAGTCTCCGCCGACGGAATCGAGATGGGCAAAAACTCGAAGCTCGTGATAGACTTCAAGCACGACGAGCTCGGCAGCGTCGCCCTCCGCGCCGAGGGCGGGGGGAAGCTCAGGTTTTTCGTGGGCGAAAGTCTGTCTGAGGCGCTCAACAACGACGAAATCCACTTCGAGCAGAAGCCGCTTCCGTCGTTTGCGCTCGCCGGCGGCTTGAACGACATCGCGCTTCCCGAAAGGGCGTTGCGCTTCCTGCGGATAGAGTCGGACGGCGGCGCGAAAATCTCCGTCCCCGTGTTCCGCGCAAAACTTTTCCCGATGAAAAGAATCGGAAAATTCAGGTGCAGCGACGAAAAATTCAACCGCATTTTCGAGGCGGGCGCCGCGACAATCCACACCTCCACGCACGACTTCTACCTCGACGGAATCAAGCGCGACTTCCTGCCGTGGCCGCTCGACGCCGTAGAGGCGGGACTTGCCGCCGACCTGCTCTTCGACGCCCGCGCGGTCTCGCGCAATTCCTACGCGCTCTCGCTGCTTTCCGACAAGCCGTCGCTCTACAACACGGGCATTCTCGACTACCCCCTGCACGCGCTCGTGGGCTTCGAGCACGACTTCGCAAGATACGGCGAAATCGAGACGTCGCTTCAATACAAAGACAGAATCCTGCAAATGCTCGCCCTCTACGAAAGCGCGCTCGACAAAAACGGATTCCTGCCCTACCGCCATTCCAAGTGGCCCGCGTTCCTCCCGGGCTGGGCTAAAAGACACCCATTCCCCTACTGGAAGGGCACGCCCGCCTATGTGCAAATGATGCTCTACATAAACTGGAAGAACGCCGCCAAATTCTCGGAACGCTGGGGCGACACCGACGCCGCGCAAAAATACGCAAAAATGGCGGAATCCCTGCGCGGGAAAATCCTCGAACATTTCTGGGACGCCGAACGGCGGGCATTCATAAACGGCTACGACAAAAACGGAAAGCCCGACGCCGAAATATCGCAGTACGCGCAGTACTGGGCGGTGCTCGCGGGGATATTCCCGAAAGAGTCGCTCGACAACCTCTTCGAAAAAGTCATGCCCGCAGTCAAGGACTACCGCGAAGACGTGAGCATCGAAAAGCCCTACGAAATGCTCGCATACGCAAAGGCGGGGCATGTCCGCGAGGCGTTCGACTACGTCAAAGACATCTGGGGCGGCTGGCTCGACGACGGCTTCACGCGCTTCCCCGAAAACTTCACGCCGAAGGGAACGCCCGCGCAAAAGCTCGAATTCTACCGCAGACCCTTCGGGCTTAGCCTCTGCCACGCGTCGCTCGGCGCGCCGCCTGTCATCGTCGCGTTCCGCGGAATTTGCGGCTTCTGGGAAACGGAAAACCCGAACGAATACCTGCTCAAGCCCGACCTCGCGGGACTTGACTGGGCCGAAGGCGAAATTCCCGTCAAGAACGGCTCGATAAAATTCCGCTTCGAAAAAAGCGGGAAGTTCGAAGTGTCGCCGCCCAGAGGCGCGAATGTCGTCTTGGAGTTTGCGGGCAAAACGCGCCGCATTGCGGGCAAATAGCCCGAGCGCAAACACGGATACGCAAAACGCCCCGCGAAAACGGGGCGTTTTTGTTTTGCGCCGCAAGCCGAAATTTGCGCTACGCGTCAACAATAACGCAAGAGTCGCCGAGCATGGACTTCACGTAATTTTTAAGCTCCGAAATCTGCGCTTCCGTCAGGTTGTTTACAATCGCAAAACACGCGCTGCCAGAGCCGCTCATCATTGCGGGCACTGCGAATTTTTCGCGCACGCCCTCCACGGCGAGTTCGAGCGCGGGATATTTTTTGAACGCCTCAATCTGCATGTTGTTCACAAGCGGCAAGCCCGAAATGCTCGGATTTTCGAGCCATACGGAAAGCATCGATTCCGCCTCGTCGGCGTCGATGTAGTCGGAGGGGTTCGCCCTCATCTGCGAGTACGCCCAGCCCGTGTTTATGGAAAACGCGGGTTTGAAAATCACGAGTTTCAGGCGCGAAATGTAGTCTTGCGCGTCGCCGAAAAGCGGGTAGACAAGCTCGCCGCGCCCGCGCATGACGACGGGCGTTCCAGTGAGGAACAGCGGGCAGTCGCTGCCCATTTCCGCCGCAAGGGCTTCGAGTTTTTTCATCGGAAGCGGATTTCCGCAAAGCTCGTTTACCGCAAGCAGAGCCGCAGCGCCGTTCGAGCTTNNATTTCAAGGTTTCTTTCGGCGACGGACTTTTCAATATAAAACGTTTTCTTTTGCCTCATTGTCTTATACGCCATGCCCGTGTTTATCGAAAACGAGGGTTTAAATATCAAAAGCTGCAGGCTTTGCAGAAAATCGTTCTGCTCTTTTGTAAGCTCGGTTATAAGCTCGCCTCTACCCCTCATTACAACGCCGCAGTTGCGCAAAAACAGCGGACAGTCCGAGCCCATTGTTGCCGCCAAATCCGAAAGTGTGTCTAAAGAAAGCGCATTTAAGCACATTTCGTTTATGGCTTTAAGGGCTATGGCCCCGTTCGAGCTTCCGCCGCCAAGCCCCGCGCCGTGCGGAACTTTTTTGTCGAGCTTGAACTTGAAGAAAACGTCCCTCCCGCTCTCCCTGCGGAACAGCGCAGCCGCCTTTACAACGAGGTTCGATTCGTCGAGCGGCACGCCCTCCATGCCGCATTCGATTTCGTCGCGCGACGCGCCGTCGAGAATTTCGGCTTCGAGCCAGTCGCCGAATTTGACGGGGGCTACAATGCTCACCAGATTGTGGAAGCCGTCGGGGCGCGCGCCCGTTATCGCGAGCATGAGGTTCACCTTGCAGGGGGAAAACTTTTTTACTTTCATATTTAAATATTTGAAAAATTTTACGGATTGTTGCATAAACGCGCCAATATGTCAAAACACGATTGCAAATTGATGCTCGCCCTCGACCTCCCCGACAAAAACGCGGCTCTCGACATGCTCGGAAAACTGCGCGGAAATCTGGAATGGGTAAAAATCGGGCTGCAAATGTATCTCGCCTACGGGCGCGAATTCGTAAACGAAGTCGCCTCGATGGGCTTCAAGGTTTTTCTCGACCTCAAACTGTACGACATTCCCAACACCGTGGCGTCGGCGGTAAAGAGCCTCAAAGGGCTACCCGTTTCGATGCTCACAATACACACGTCGGGCGGACGCGAAATGATGTCGGCGGCGGTCGCGGCGGCAAAGGAGACCAACCCCGACATGCTGCTGCTGGGCGTCACAGTGCTCACATCGTTCGACGCCGGCGGACTCGCCGAAACGGGAGTCGCAAAAGCCCCCGCCGAACAGGTCGAACTTCTCGCGAAGCTTGCGGTGGATTCGGGCATGCGCGGCTTGGTGTGCTCGCCGCTCGAAATCGAACGCCTCAGAAAAATCATACCGCGGGAAGTCAAACTCATAACCCCAGGAATACGCCCCGCGGGAAGCTCCGCCGACGAACAGAAGCGCGTGATGACGCCGTCGCTCGCGGCGGAGGCAGGCTCGAATTTCATAGTCGTCGGACGCCCCATTCTCAAAGCCGAAAACCCCGCCGCCGCCGCGCGCGCGATAATCGACGAGCTGAAATGAAAGCCGCAAAAAAAAGCGCAAAGAGCGGAAACGCAGCGGTGATTCTCGCGGGCGGAAGCGGCTCGCGCATGCGCGGAACGGTAGCCGACAAGGTGCTCGAACCTCTCGGCGGAATGCCCGTAATTCTGCACTCGTTCAAGGCGTTCCTCGAAAGCGGGCAGGTGTCGGAGGCGGTTTTCGTCTGCCGCGACGCCGCGCAGAAACGCGCAATTTCCGCCGCGCTCAAAAAATTCTTTCCCGACTTCAAAAAGGCGGTGTCGGTCAAATTCGCGCAGGGAGGCGCGGAGCGTCAGGACAGCGTCCTAAACGGGCTTGCCGAAATTTCCGACAAATCCGCGCTCGCGTTTATCCACGACGGCGCGCGCCCGCTTGTCGGCGCGGAAAACATAGTGCTTCTCGCCGCAGCCGCAATGCGCGACGGCGCGGCGGTTCTCGCCTCGCGCGTGGTCGATACAATCAAGCGCGTGCCGCCCGACGGCTCGACCGAAAAAATCAAGCCCGCCGACCTCGACCGCTCGCGCCTTTGGGCAATGCAGACCCCGCAGGTTTTCCGCGCAGGCGCAATCGAAAGCGCCTACAAAAAAGTAAGGCGCGGGAAAATCAAAATCACAGACGACGTCGCCGCATACGTGCTCGACGGCTCGAAGATTTCGATTGTCGAAAACCCCAACCCCAACCCGAAAATCACCGTACCGCAGGACATCGCGTACGTCGAATTTTTGAAATCGAGGACACAGTAAATGGAATGCAATTTTAGAATAGGACACGGCTACGACGTGCACAGGCTCGTCGAGGGCAGAAAATGCATCATAGGCGGGGTGGAAATTCCGTCGAAGCTCGGACTGCTCGGACACTCCGACGCCGACGTGCTCACGCACGCGCTTGCCGACTCCATTTTGGGCGCGCTCGCCCTGCCCGACATCGGCTTCTACTTCCCGCCGTCCGACCCGAACTGCGAGGGAATAGACTCGCAGGAAATCCTCAAAAAGGCGGTCGCGGAGGCCGACAGGCTGGGCTACAAAGTGGCGAATGTGGACTGCTCAATCATCGCCGAAACGCCGAAAATTCTGCCGCATGTCGCCGCAATGAAAAAGGTCTTGGCGAAGTCGCTGGGAGTCTCCGAAAACGACGTCGGCGTAAAGGCAACCACGAACGAAAAAATGGGCTGGGAGGGCGAGAAGCGGGGAATCGGCGTGCACGCGGTTTCGCTTCTTTGCAAAAAATAGCCCGCAAAAAAATTTCGGCAAAATTATAACGGCGTCGGAAAATTTATTCCGACGCCTTTTTTTGCAAAACCTTCCGAGAAGCTTTACGCGCGCGCAAAACGGCAAATCGCGGGCGGCACGCGAGGGGAATCCGAAAAACGCCCGCAAAAAGATTCCGCGGGCGCGGCGTTTAAAACATCGCGCGGATTTTCGGCAATGCCGCGCCGCACAGGCGGTAGCCCTCGTCGTAGAGGTCGGCAAGTTTTTCGGGGTCGCGTTCAAGGCGTCCCACTTGGAGCGGACGCGCGGGGCGCAGGGCGACTATCCGCCCCTCGCGCTCCAATTTGTCGGCGCACGCGAGAGACTCGTTGTAGGCTTCGTGGGCGCGTTTTAGCGCGTCAATCAGGCGCGGATAACGCTTGTATAGGATTTTCGCGACAGACAAATACATGGGCGGCTTGCGGAAGCCCCTGTTGCGCGTGAGCACAAGCAGGATTTTCTCCGCGCCCGTTTCAAGCGCATGCCTTACGGGAATGGCGTCGGAAATTCCGCCGTCGAGATAGGGCACGCCGCGTATGCGCGTAAGCGGACAGACGTAGGGCAGACTGCACGACGCCCTGCACGCGGCAAGAGTCGCCGCAAAAGTCTTGGGCTTTTCCAGATAGTCGGGCTTGCCCGTCCTGCAATTCGTGGCGACAAGCTCGAAGTCGCCCGACTTCAAATAGGCGTCGAAATCGTAGGGGTAGACGCGGCGCGGAAGCTCGTCGAAAAGGTAGTCGTAGTCCATTATACACCTGTTGGTGAACAGGTATTTTAGGCCTATGTATTTGCGGTTCGCGAGCGCGTCTATGTTGCAAAATCGCGCGCGCCCGCGCTGGCGCGACGCGTATGAAAGCCCGTTGGAACTTCCCGCCGACACGCCGATTACGCGCGGAAAATATATTTTTTCGTCGAGCAGGCGGTCGAGCACTCCCGCGGTGAAAACACCGCGCATGCCGCCGCCTTCGAGAACAAGAGTCTGTTTCATATTGCGCATGCCCAAAAGGCGGAACGCCGCGGCAACCCTACAAAGCCTCGCCGAAAACGGGGGTTTCGGTGATTCTGTCGCCGCCGTTGTCGGAGTTCGCGGAGGTTGCGTTTTTAGAGTTCACAAGGGTGTCGATTTCGCGCATGATTTTGTCGCGGTTTTTCGTGAAAATGAACTTGTCGCTCGAAAGGTTTTTGCGCGCCTCCAAGACAAGCTCGCGCGGGGGGCGGCGCATGGCAAGCAGGCGCACGATGTGCTTGTCGAGGTTAGTCGAGTTGCCCTGATTTATTTCGAACTGGATAAGCCGCGTGAGCGCAAGCTGGTGCTTGGGATATTTTTCCACCGCCGTCTCCAACAGCTTTTGCGCAAACGCCATCGCGCCGAGCTTGTCCATGCGCCGCGCCGTCGCCACAAGCACGCGCGGGGTCGCCGTTCCCCTGTTGAGAACGTCTTTCATGATGATTTCGGACATGTTGACATTGCCCGTGGCGTAGTAGGAAATCGCGCGGAGGCAGCCAAGAACGTCCTCGTAGCGTCTCGCCCAGACGGGTTTTTCCTTTAAAATCTCCTCGGAGAAATCGACCGCGCCCTTGTAGTCGCCGTCGGTAATCATGGTTTCGAGAAGCAGCAGGCAGAACGCGCCAATCGGGAAATTGTTAACGATTGCCCCGTCGTAGATTTTGCGCATGAGGGCGATGTTCCCGTTGTCGGCGGCGTAGTTGCCCAAAACGAGCATTGCGTTGTAGTCGCCCGCGTACTGTTTCAAAAGGGATTCCTCGGCTTTTTTGACCGCCTCGGCGTCGCCCGTTTTCGCCTGCAAATTCAGGTATTCCATGCGCTGTTCGACCGAAAACGGATTCTCGATTGAGCGCAGCATAGAATACTGGCGCGCCTTTTCCAAGTCGCCCATCGTCTTGTAGTAGTTTACCAAAATGGCGTAAAGCGGCTCCTTGTTTTTTGCGTAGTTGAAATTCTGCGCGATTATGTTGATTGCCTCTTCGCGGTTGCCCTGCTCCCACTCGTTTTTCGAAAGGCGCAAAATTCCGGGGAGGGTTTTGTCGAGCTTGTACTTCACCAAATACTCCTTCGACTTCTCGAAATTGCCGTGCAGCGAATACACCGACGAAACCGACATCGCAAGATACGCGATGACGTCGTTGTTCGTGAGCGTCCCCGAAGTCAAAAGCTTTTCGGCGACGTCGAGCAGACGCCTGTCCTCAGACTGGTCGATGAGCGTGCGCATGTAGAGCCTCATGAACGGCGTGTCGTTCTTTGCGTAGACAAGCGAACGCTCCATGACTTTTATCGCCATGTCGGGACGCTTGAACATGGGCGAAATGTAGAATTCGGCAAGAAGCATTGCCCCTCGCACGTTTTTAGGCGAACGCCCCGTTCCGAAGGCGAGATTCTTGTAGGCGTCGCGCCACTTCGCCTCCTTTATGCACTGCTCCGCCTGCGCGATGTTGTAGTCGCCGATTGCAACGCGGAGCGCGGAGCGGTCGAAAGGATAGGCGAGCGCCTTGCCGACGGTCATTTCGTCGTACTTGATTGCCATTCTAAAATAGAAATACACAAACGCAGTAAGGAGCATGTACAGCGCGACGGCGAGCACGCCCAGCACCGTAAAGAGCCTCGACCAGACCACCTGAACAACCCACACTCCGTTCGGTTTGCGGATTCTGCACAGCATTCCGAAGAACAGTGGATAATAATTGCCTACGCCGTATTTTTCGCTTTTCTTGTTGTCCATGATTGAAAAATTGTCTCTTATTAAAAAAAGTTTTGACGATTTCCAATAAAATCCGAAATACGGAAAATGTAAAGCCCGAAAGTTTCCGCCCCCCCCCGCGAACGCCCGTTAAAAAATACGGGGGATTTAATGCTTGACAAGTTTGAAAAAAAATCAGAGATTTCGGCTAAATTGTAAAAAAACAAACACGCAATCGTGCGATTGCCCCAAAATTTAAAATCAACCAAATATCTAATAATGAAAAAAATATTATCCTCGTCTATCCTGCTCGCTGCCGCGCTTTCGGCCAGCGCCGCGCCTCTCGTCACGGTCGGAGACCAGCTCGACCTTTTCTTCAAGGGTGCCGTAATCGGCAAGTGGAACAGCAACATCACCACCACAAGCAACTCGGCGAAAAAGTACGACGACTATTCGGCGACAATCCGCCTCGGCGCGGAAGCGGACTACGGCCGCAACAGCAAGTTCAAGGCGAACATCAAGTTCTTTGAAGACCTCATCCGCTATGCCGACAAAAAAGAATTTAACGCGAACCTCGCGCACGTAGCGGCGAACGCCTCCTACACGGAATCGGTATTCTCGCTCAAAGCCAACTTCTCGTTCGACCAGACCTACCAGAACACGTCGCAAACACTCGCGGCGGCGCAGGCGGGCGAACTCGTCCGCTCCAACGATTGGAGAGCGGGTCTGCTCGGCTCGTACGACTTTTCGGAAAAGCTCTTCGGCGAAGTCGGCGGCAACTGGCAGCAAAAAGAATACCTCGGCAGATGGAGCAACATCTATTCCGACTACGACGTATACAGCGTTCCGCTCAGCCTCCTTTACAGAATAACCCCCAAGATTGCCCTCGGTCTCTCGTACCAGTACCGCTACACCACGTTTGACGGCGGTTCGGTAATGAACAGAATCCTCTACGGCAACAACCGCGAAGACCACTTCGGCGGCATCACGGTTCGCGGCGACATTCTCCCGAAGCTCAACCTTACGGCTTACGCGGGCGTTTCCTACCGCAACCAGACGAACGGCATTCTTGCGGGCGACGACACCACGTTCTCGTGCTCGATGACGGCTTCCTACGAACTCACTGAAAAGGTCGGTCTCTTCCTCACGGGGCGCAGAGACTTCGCCAACGGCGCGGAACGTCAAAGCTCGGTTGACAGCACATGCGAATTCGGCGCGAACTACCTGCTCAACCAGTTCGTCACCTTCACGACAAGCTTTGCCTACACCAACAGCGACTACATCGCAATCGACCGCAACGACGACGAATACGTCGGCCGCGTAGGCGTTTCCTACAAGCCCAACAAGTTCCTCACGCTCGGCGCGAACTACCGCTTCCTCGAAAACTGCTCGAATGTTTCTTCGGCGCGCTACAACCAGCACTTGGTTGACATTTCGGTTGCGGTTAAATACTAATATATTTCATTGTTAGACAGAAAGGCCCGAATCCACGCGGTTCGGGCTTTTTTTACGCCCTCGCCCGCGCTCGAAGCGGCGAAAAGGACGCGGCGGACGAAAGCAAAAGACACTAAAAGACGGCTTCGCGGCGCAGTCAAAACGGGCACAAAAAAACTTCGGCGGAAATGCCGAAGTTTTTTGCGTTGCAAATTAAGCCTCGTAGGGCGTGCTCGAAACGGAAAACGGGGAAACGATTTCTATGCGCCGCCTGATGTCGCCGATGTCTTCAATCAGCTCGGCTATGTGGGAAACGCTGTTGCATTCGCGCGAAATGTGGGCAAGGTAGATTTTCTCGACGGTGTCGGGGGAAAGCCCGCGCATGATTGAAATTGCGTCCGAGTTCGACAAGTGCCCGTGCGAGCCTTTTATCCTTGCTTTCAGGCGGTACGGGCGCGGGGAATTTTCGAGCATGCGCGGGCAGTAGTTGCTTTCGAGAACCAAAACCTGCGCACTTGAAGCCATGTCTTGGGCGAGCATTGTGGGCTTGCCCAAGTCGGTCAGCCAAACGAGGTTTTTGCCGCCAACGCAAAAGCGGTAGCCGACGGAGTCGCTGGTGTCGTGCGGAACGGGAAAGCCGCACACGCCTATCCCCATGAAGTCGAACTCGCGCCCGTCCTCGAATGTAGTCCATTTCAGCGACTTCGTAGCGGAATCAGCGTAGCGGATAGATTCCGCGGTGAGCTGGTTCGCAAAAATTCTCGTGTTCGGGCTTGAAAAATATTTGACCGCCTTGCAGTGGTCGGAATGCTCGTGCGTGATGAAAACGGCGTCGATGTCGTCGAGCGTCAAGCCGCGCGAGGCAAGGTAGTCTTTTACTTTCCGAATGCCCACGCCCGCGTCTACAAGCGCGCGCACGCCGTCGTGTTCGAAAAACGCGCAGTTGCCCGCGCTCGAAGTTTCTAAAATCTGGAAAAACATATCACTTTTTGTTTGCGGAATCGACAACCGCCCGCGCCGCCTTTGCCCGCTGTTCGGGAGAAACGCGGTTGATTTGAAAGCGCGAAACCTTGTCCACAAAAATTTCGCCGTTGCAGCCCACCTTGATTTCCTGTTCGGGATTCAAATACGAGTCGCCCATGAAAAGAACCGCCGAGCCGTCGAGAAAAAACGCCTCCGCCGAATAGGTGTCGAGAAAAATCATCGCCGACGTGAAGCCGTCGGGGCGCGGGTCGGTCGCCTTGATTGCGTACTTGTTCGTTTCTATGCGCGTGATTTCGTAGGATTCGGAAAGCTTCGAGTAGCCGAACTTCGCAACGCCCGCGCGGAGCGAAAACCCCACAAGCTCGCTGGTGTCGAACGTGAACACGACCGCAAAATTGTTGCCGACCGCTTCGGGAAGCGAAAACACGTTCGAACGGAATTGGAGCTGCGGAATCCCCAAAGCGTCCACGGGTCTGCCGAAGTGCCCCACGATTTCCTGCGGAACGGACGCGCGAAGGCGCAAACCGCGCTTTGTGTCGGCAAGGCGCAGCTCCCACGGAATCGACGCCGACTGCGAGAACGCCTGCCCCACATCGCGCATCAAGTCGCCCGGCTGGTCTACGCGGGCTGTCGCCAGAATGCGCCCCGACGGAGCGTTTTGCCAAATCTGCGCGCCGCGGGCGTCGCCGTAAAACAGGCGGGCGGGCTTGGGAAAATCGCTCCTGAAATTGCCGCCGTCGAAGTCGCCGACAAGATAGGAGCCGTCGCCGCCCCACAGAACGTATTTCTTGGTGTCGGAGGCGGAAATAAAAGTTTCGAAAAGCGTCGGAGACGGCATGTCGGCGGCGACCGAACCCGACAGCTTCCAGTTCGACAAATCCTGCGACGTGTAAAATTCCACGACGTTCGAGCCGCCCTCCGAAACGCATTTTACCACAAGCCAAAGCTTTTGTTTTTCGAGATACGAAAGCGACGGCGCGCCGACCGACTTCCCGCCCAAGCCCGAAAGAACCGCAAGCTCCGCGCCCCCCGACGAAACCAGAACGGTAGAGCCGTCCGACTTTTCGACAAGCAGAATCACGCCCGAACCCGAATCGAAAAATCCGCTTTTGTTGTTTTTGTCGAAA
>DHMA01000101.1:0-7805 GCA_002405555.1 Opitutia bacterium UBA4654 | reverse complement strand
GAACCCGCCACGGGATAGACCGCCGCGCCGTCCGAAAACACGGGGCGCACGACGTCAGGCTTGTAGTCCCAATTCACGAGGTCGTCGCTGACGGCGTGGGCAATGAAATACGGCTCGTGCGGAGTCATGGCGTAGGGGTTGAAAAGGAAGTAGGCGTGCCAAAGCCCGCCGACTTTCACAAGCCCGCAAAAATCGCCCATGTAGCCGAACTTCGGGGTAAGGTGGAAAGTCGGACGCCCCCTGTCTTTCGAATGGTCCGTGTAGCCAAGCTCGTCTACCTGCCGAAAGCTCGGCTCTTTCGTCAAAGTCTGGTATGTAAACGTAATTTCGCCGCCCTTAAACTTCGAAACGTCAACGGGCGCGTGCCACTGCGCGTTGCCGTCGGCAAGCAGCACCGAACCCGCAAAAACGGTGTTGCCGTCGGCGTCGGTAATTTTTACTTTGTTGTACCGCTCGCCGCCGTTCATTGGCAGAAGCAGCCAGTTTGCCTCGACCTTAACCTTCGCCTCCGAGACTCCCGTAAACGGGGGCGGGTCGGGATAGTCGGTCTGCGCGAATGCGGCAAATGCGGAAATGAGAAGCGCAATAAAAAGGGGCAATTTCATACTGTTTTAGAAATCGGAATAATAAAATAGTTCGCGGAACATTCAAAAAACGGCGCGGAAATTTTGCGAGCAAAAACGCAAAAAAAGACGCCGCTTGCGCGGCGTCCCGATAGAATTTTCAAATGCCGCCGACCCGAAAAAAACGCGCGGCGGGCAGAGCGGGCTGAAGCCGCGCCGCAACGCGAATCGGCGGCGCGGAAATCGGAACAGGAGCAACCGCGCCGCTACGCTTTCGGAAATTCGACGTAGGCTCTGACTTCGCAAACAACGACTTTCGGCGAGCCGTTCGTCGCAAGGAACTCCGCGCGGAGCGACTTCACTTCGACGGGCGCGAATTCCGCGCGGACAAGCCGCTGGAAGTTGCCCCTGATTTCGCAAAGCTTGCGCTCCGAACCGTCGGGCAGAACGCCCACGATGTCGAAATCGCGCACAAGCTCTTTCTGCGCGCCCCTGTGCATGTTTTTCAGCAGATATTCGGAATGCGTCTGCGAAAGCTCCGCGTGCCCGCCGTAGAACGCGAACTGCGCCGCCGAAATCTTCACGGGCGAAGCCCACGAAAGAGAAAGCTTCGGCTTCGATGCGGCGTCGGCAACCCAGCGGTTTTCAACGCCGTTGCGGGAGTCTATCGCGACGCCCGAAAGCACGTTTTCGGGGCGGCTTCCGTCGAGCGATTCGCTTGCGGAAACCGACGCGGAACGCGCGATGTCGAGCGGGTCGGAATTTTTCAGTCCGAGAATCGTCTGGTCGTCGCGCAAAAGGGTTTGCTGCAAGTCGGAGAGCATGTCCGCGTCGGCGCGAAGCTGCGCGGGGAGGACGTTTGCGTCGATGCACGCCGCCGCCGCCGTGCCTACCGCCTGCCCAACCGCCGCGCATGTGGACATCACGCGGGTCGAGGTAAACGCGACGTGGCTGCAACTGATGTTGCGCCCCGCCATCATCAAATTTTTCACGTTTTTGGAATAGAGCGAGGACAGCCCGATATTGTAGAACGGCACTTTGCCGAACTGCCTGCACGGACGCCTGTCGGGGGCGTTGAAGCCCTTTGCGGGGTGGTCGTCCATCGACCAGCCGCCGACCGCGACGGCGTCGTCGAAGTTTTTCCAGCCGCCCATAATGTCGTGCTGCGTCATGATGCGCTCGCCGACGATTCTGAAAGTGTCGCGCCTACCGGGAACCATGGCGATTGAATCTATCGCGCGGTTGGCGGCTTCGGGATATTTGCCGCTGTTTTTGAGGTAGTCCCAAACGCCCATTACGATTGAGAGAAGCTCGAAGCGGAGCTTTTCGTTGTCGCCGATTGCATCGCCGTCGCCGCCAAGCTCAATCCACCAGTAGCCGTAGGCGAGCCCGTCCGCCTTTATGCTGCGGAACTTCATCTGCTCTGGCGTGATTTTCTTTGCCCAGACGGGAGGCGTGAACGGCATGGGCTTGTCGTAAAGCTTCGACGTGAACATGATTGTCGAGCCCTGCCGCGTGCCGACGGGGTCGAAGTCCGCGAACGGTTCGCCGAACTTTTTCGAGCCGTCGCGCCCCGACATAACCTCCGCGCCCGCCTCCATCGCGAGACGGCAGTCGCCCGTGGCGTCCACGAAAATCTTGGCGGAAATTTCGTAGTTGCGGCGGGCGGTGTCGCAACGCGCGTAGGCGCGGGTGATTTTGCCGTCGGAGACGTCCGCGCCGCAGAGCGAAGTGTCGAGAAGCAGCGTTATGTTTTTTTCGGACACGCACTTGTCGTAGAGGAGGAAGTCCCACATTTCCCACGCAAGCTGCGGATTGTTTGCGGCGTTTGCAAGTTTAAGCTCTTCGATAATGCCGCCCTCGCGCCAGCCCGTTCGGGGCGAGTTTACGCCGAGCGGGTGCATCTTGATTTCGGAACTCGAATTTCCGCCGAGCCTCGACCTGTCCTGAACAAGCACAACTTTTTTCCCGTGCCTTGCAGCCGACAACGCCGCGCACACGCCCGCAAGACCGCCGCCCGCCACGAGAACGTCGCATTCGACGGCGAGCTTCTCCATGGTTTTGCCGTCGTTTACGAAGCGTCCCCCGAAAGTTTTTTCGGGCTTCCCCAAAATTTTTCCGACTCCCTTTGCCGACGCCGAAGCCGGCGCGCTCACAATCAGACTGTACCCCAGCATAGACGCCGCAGTCATGAAATCCCTGCGTTTTATTCCCATTTTTATATACCGATAGAATTTGATGTTGCCGACGCCGCGCGCCGATTACCGAAAGTGCTAAAAGTTTTTCGGAAAAATCCGCGTCTGTCAAGAACTATCGCCGCGCGAATTTGTCTTGAAAAGAAAACGCTTTTTAAGGAATATACGAGAATGCGAAGGATTATTTGCGCCGTATTGTGCGCGTCGATTTACATGCAATCGGGCGAAGCCGCGCCGAACGCAAATCCGGCGGCGGGGAAAATGCCCGAAACCGCCGCGCCCCTCTCGACATCGGGGAAACGTCGCACGGCGGAATATCTGGAATCGCTCGGAAAATCGGCGCAGTCGGCTCTCCGCGCGGGAATGCCGTCGCTCGCAAAGGCGATTGTGGGCGACGCAATCGAATCTGGAAACATTCCCAAAGAGCTTGAATCGGGCTTCGACGCAATACTCGTGGACGCGCTGATTGCGCAGGGCGCGTTCGAGGACGCAAAAAAACTGTTCGCAAAAATAGACTCGAAATCCCCCGCCGACAAAATCAGAAGCGCATTGATAAACGTCGGCATGTTCAACGCAAACGCCGCCGCGGCGGACTTGGAGGGAATAAGCCCCGAAAAGCTCGGCTCAGACGAGCTTCCGTGGTATTTCATAGCATCGGGCTACATAGACTACGAGCGCGGCGACACGCGCAAAGCCCTCGAAAACTTCGAAAAGGCGAAGAAATCGGCGGACTTCCCCGCGACAATCGCCGACGTCGAAATAGCCGAAACTTTCTGCAAAATGGACGGCGCCGACACGGGCGAAAGCCCCGAAACGCTCGCAAAAAACCTCGGCGAAAAGGTAAAAATCTACATGGGAACGCCGCAGGGCTTCCAGCTCGCAAAGCAGTACGCCGCCGCCCTCTACAAACTCGGCAGGCGCGAGGAGGCAATAGAGCAGCTCGAAGCCCAGCTCGAAATCGAGCTTGCGTCGGAGCTTGACAAGGACGAAATCAGAATCGTCGCCGCCGCGATGACAAAAAGCCCCGAAAAACAGCTCGACATGCTGCGCGGAATTCTGCGCGAAACCGCCTCTCCCGCCGTCTGCGATTTCGCCCTCGCGATGTACGCAAAAAACGCGTCGGCGTCGGCGGAAAACAAGCGGAAATTCTTGGAGGAGCTTCTCGAAAACGGCTCGGAAAAAATACGCGACAGAATCTACCTCGAACTCGCGAAAGCCGCAATAGACCTGCGCAACGGCGCGGAGGCGTCGAAATTCGCGGGGAAGCTGGTAGACGAATTTCCCGCGTCGAAATACAAAAGCGACGCGCTCAGAATCCTCGCGTGGACGGCGTTCGCCTCCGACGCCGACAAACTGCCCGAATACAGGCTTGCGGCAAAACACCTCGAATCGCTCGCCGAGCTTGAAAGCGACCCGCAAAAGGCGCGCGAAATGAAACTGCTTGCCGCCGACTGCTTCTACCTCAACAAAGACTACGGCACGGCGGCGAAACTCTACGCGGAGCTGATGGACACGATGGAGTCGAAGCGCGGCGTGATTCTCAACCGCGCGATAGAGTCGTACCTGCTGCGCGGCGAGGAAAAGAGCGCGGTCGAACTGCTCGACGCCGCCTACGGAAAGAGCGGCGTCGGCGACGACGCCCTCTGGAACGCCGAATGGAAAATCATCTCGCGCTTCCGCGCAAACGGCGATAGCGCGAAAGCTCTGGCGAGAATCGAACGCGCGGCGAAATCGACGCGCTCGAAACAGCTCCTTGTAAAAATGCAGTGGCTGCTTGCGAGAATCACGGAGGAGTCGGGCGACACGCAAAAGGCGGTCGAACGCTGCGACAAAATCCTCGCCGAACTCGCCAACCCAGACTCCGCCGACAAGAGCACGCGCGAAATCGTGGCGTCGAACGCAATGCTCATGAAGGCCCGCTGCCTCGAAACGCTCGGCAAAACCGACGAAGCCGTGGCGGTCTACAAAAGCTTGCAGGAAAAATATCCGCAAAGCGACGCCGCAAAAGTCTCGTACCTCTACAACGCGAGAACCGAGGCTGGGCGCGGAAATTTCGCCGCCGCCCAACAGCTCTGCCGCGCCCTCGCCGAAGCCGACCCCAAGGGCGACTACGCCTACGACGCCGTCTCCGACGCCGCCCAGTACGCCCGCAAAGTCGGGCTTGAAGCCGACTACAAAAACGCGCTCAAAATGCTCGACAAACTTTGCGCCGACTTCCCCGACAACCCGCGCAATTTCTACTCGCGCCTCGCGCAGGCGGAAATCCTGCGCCTGCTGAACGCATTTCCCGACGCCCGCAAACTTTACGAGGAAATCATCAACAACTACCAGTCGCACCCCGAAATACACCTCGCGTGGCTCGGACTCGGCGACTGCGTGCTTGCCCAGCCCACGCGCGCGCTCAACGCCGTCGCGATTTTCGAGCGCATCTACGCACTCCCCGAAAGCTCGCCCGCCACGAAAGCCGAAGCCGCGTTCAAATGCGCCTACGCCCTCGAACGCGCGGGGCGCACGCGCGAGGCAAACGAAATGCGCTGGGGCACGGCGCGGCAGCTCCTCGCCGAAAAGCCCGCCGACGCCGCGGCGAAATACTGGGTGGGGCGCAGCCTCTACGCGCTTGCGGGCAACCTCGAAGCCGCGGGCGAAAAGCGCGACGCCCGCGCGGCGTACGAACTCATTGTAAAACACAAACTGCCGTCGCAAATGGCGGCAAAGGCGAAACTGGAAAAACTCAATTAATTTTATGCAGAAACTCATCGACATCTTTTCAATGGGCGGCCCCGTAATGATACCGCTTGCGGGCTTGGGCTTTGTGGGGGCGGTCATTTTTCTCGAACGCCTGCTCTACCTGCACAAGGGGCAGATACGCGCGGTCGAGTTCGTTTCGGGCATAAAAACCGCGCTCAAAAACAGGCGGCTTCTCGAAGCAATCACCATTTGCGACGAAAGCTTCGGTCCGATTCCGCGAATCGTAAAAACCGCGCTTCTGAACATCGAGCAGCCACGCGACGTCATGGCGCAAAGCGTGGCGGTCGCCGCGCAAAACGAATTCGCGCTGATTGACAGGCGCGTGGCGAGCGTCGCGCTCGTAGCGAAAGTCGCGCCGCTTCTCGGTCTGATGGGGACGGTCGTCGCGCTTCTGCAAAGCTTCTACACAATGTCGAAAAGCGGCTCGTACGCGACCGCCGCGGAATTTTCGGGCTACGTCTACGCCGCCCTGCTCTCGACGGCGTTCGGGCTTCTGATTTCGATTTCGGGCTGGCTTGCGTACAGCTTCCTCAACAGCCGCGTGCGCGCGCTCGCCCACGACATCGACCTTTCCGCGAACGAAATCCTGCTTTTCATCAACAGGGGCATGCCCGAAAACGAAAACCTGCACTTGAAGGGAAAGGACGCAAAATGACGATTGTCGACGTTTCGTCGAAAGTCAGGCGCGAGCGCATAACGCTTTGCTCGGCGGCGTTGGCCGACGCGCTTTTAATCGCGCTGATGTTTACGGTGCTCGGCTCCAAGTTCATACTCGCGCCCGGGTTCGCGGTGGACTTCGGCGGAGACTCACTGCCCTCGGCGAAATCGCCCGACGCGGCGGTCGTTGACGGAGACCTCGACGTGCTCAACGCGAACGGAAATTCGATGGTGATTTTCGACGGCGCGATTTTCAACGCCGAAACTTTCGCAAGAAAAATGGCGACGGAAAAAAAACGCCGCGGCACGCTGCTCGTCAAGGCGGACAAAAACCTCGACGCCCAGACTCTGCTTAATATCTGCGAGTCGGCGCGCGCGGGCGGATACACAAAAATCCACATCGCCGCCCGCCCCGAAACCCCCTAACAGATGGACGACGCCCGACAGAAACGCCACACAACGCTCGTTTCCGCGCTCGCCGCATGCGCGGCGGCGGCGGCGTTTTTTGCGTTTTTCCCCGACGTCTCCCCCGAATGCAAAGACCCGAAAGAGCCGCAAACGCTCGCGTCGATTTCGACCGACGGCGAGGGATTTTTCGGTCTTGATGAAATAGCGGACTTCGCCCCGCTCTTCCTGCCCACAAGGCGCAACGCCTCCGCCGCGCCACGCAAAATTCCGCAACCCGCGGGCTGGGACTTCGGCAAGAGCGATTCCGACACCCCCGCCGCCGCCCTGCGCTCGCCCGAATTTCTGCCGAACGCCGAAAGCGACATGGCGCGCGGGCGCAGCGCGTTCATGAGGGCTGTCATGCGCAACTTCTTTTCGTCGTACGGCCGCGCGAACTTGGACATTCCCCAATCGGACGGCTCGGCGACATTCAGGCTTGTCGATTTGAACACGGGCGAAACCGTAAGAACCGCGCCCGTAAAATTGAAATCGCCCAACAAAATGTACGCCGTCGCCGAATTCAAAGTCTATATCGAGCGCGACGGCTGGGCAATGAAGCCGCTCGAACTGCAATCGTCGGGCGACGAGCGCAACGACGCCGAACTTGCGTCAATGCTGACCTCCGCAAAGCTCCTCAAAGGCGCGGAGAAAGGCGAGTACAGGGCGGTTTTCATTCCCTGATTTAGGCGTCGAACGTCCCGAAATTCCGCCGACTTGCGGGCGCGGGCGACAAGGCGGATTCGCGCAGATAATGCCCGCAACTCGCGCCCTCCTCCGCGCGACTATACCCCGCCGCGCGCGAAAGAGACTGTGTATCCGCGCGGACGGTTTGAGGAAAAAAATCGAGCGTTTGAGGAAATTGGTTGATTTTCCCGTCTTGCGAAAAGCCCCCGTTGCAAATCGGTTGCGCGGGGGGTGCGTTGTCTTTGCGGAGTGGTTGCAAGGTCGTGGTTGCGGAGGCTTCGGTAGTTGTTTGGGTGGTGTTTTCTAAGTTATTGGGCGTTTCTTGAAAAATGCTACTTGTTTTTCTAAGTTTACACCAATTTCGCCGTCGCCTGCCGCGTCATCGGGCGGTGCATTTTTTGACGGTCTTTTATATATGTGTCGGCTTCACTCATCTTGCAACGGTGTAGAAATCGTCGCGCCGCCAGAGGCCTTTATAAACCTCCTCTACCGTCGACGGCGCGGAGCGGAT
>DHMA01000215.1:4537-5223 GCA_002405555.1 Opitutia bacterium UBA4654 | reverse complement strand
CTAATTTTGGGCACAGTGCACGACATATGAACATGTCAGCTAACATGTCAAAAGCACTCTTAATTCATTCTGCAGTCCTGCGAGGAGCAAATATTTCAACTGACGAATTTAAATATAAAGGATTTGGGGTTCCGCAAAATATAGATTATATTTCAACATGCCAACCATGGAATGCAACCATGATATTTGAACCGACTCTAATTAAAGATAAAAGACGTTTTGATAGAAGTGGTTTCCCATTACCAGCTTGCTTAAAAAGAGAGAACGGGAAGTACAAGGGGAATATTTATGTTACCCTCGTATACGATCCGATATTGTTACCCTCAGCCGGCGCAGAGTATTGCCAAGTTAATGTTGATGTATCGATAGGCAGAAGACGTGAAGATAAGAAAGATCCATCTAAAATAACCCATAACGGACAAATCAAACTACAACCGGAAAATGTAAAAAACTTGTATGAATCAAGCCAACTAGAGCATGGATTCAAGTGGTCCCCAGTAAAGGTATATAAAAGTTCATTTTCAAAATTGGATGGAGACTGCGAATGGGGCCTTCGATTAGAAGTCCACTATCGTGGATATGATAAAGTTGAACCCATCCCGCAAAATGTTGCTCTCATTGTTACTATTGAAGATCCCGATAGAAATCAACCCGTCTACAACGAAGTTGTTCGATTACTCAATCAA
>DHMA01000215.1:4148-4468 GCA_002405555.1 Opitutia bacterium UBA4654 | reverse complement strand
GATGGGCTTCAGAGAATTTGGATCTAACAACAAGAATTCGTACTACGTCAAAAATATAAAAATGGCATTAGCATTTCGCTACAGTCTACACTTAACCAATAAATAGAGTTATGGCAAGCGTAAAGAGTGTAGGTATAAAAGCACAAAATGCCACCCCATTTTGAAAAGAAGCGCGGAATCATTTTTGATGATTCTGCGTTTTTATTTAATTGCGTTTAATTACGACTGCGTAAAAACGGATACGTAAAAATTTAGCTCTAATCCTTGCCGTTCCATTGAGTTTTGTATTTGCAAAAAACGCTTGAATGGCGGTTATTTGG
>DHMA01000215.1:0-4100 GCA_002405555.1 Opitutia bacterium UBA4654 | reverse complement strand
GGTATTGTGGGAGTTATATGAAGCGTTTTATTTTTGTTTGCTTGGGGTATGCGTTATTGGCGGGACTTGGATTTGCCGAGACTAAGGTTGAGACGAATATTGAGGGCGGGAATGCGGAAATCGTTTCCGTCGATGATTCCACGATTACTTTCCGTCCGCAGTTGCGCGACACGAAAGGCTGGTGGTTTTATTGGCGTTTCGATGTTTTCGGCGCGCAGGGCAAGACCATCGCGCTTCAATGTGCCGACAGAAACTGTTTCGATGCGGAGGGTATTGCGGTCTCTTTCGATGCGGGCAAAACGTGGAAGTACACGGGGCGGAAAGGCGTCGATTTCAAAAAAGGCAGGCTTTCGTTATCGATACCCGAAGGCGCGGAGCGCGTAGGTCTCTCTTTCGCGATTCCATACACGTCGGAACACCTCGACGCGCTTTTGAAAAAATATTCCGACAGGCCCGAATTCAAAGTCCGTCCGCTCGCAAAGACCAAAAAGGGCAGGCAAAACATTTACATCACGCTCGAACCCGTCGGGCGCGACGCCACGCGGAAAATCGCGTTCACGGCGCGGCACCACGCCTGCGAGATGACAGCAAACTACGTTATTGACGGGATTGTATCGCGCTATTTTTCCGACACTCCGCAAGGGAAATGGGCGCGGGAAAATCTCGCGGTTTTCATTGTTCCGTTTGTGGACTACGACGGCGTTCTCGACGGCGACCAGGGGAAGAACCGCAAGCCGCACGACCACAACCGCGACTACGTCGAAGCCCTCCACCCCTCCGTCCGCGCGATAAAGCAGATGCTGCCCGAATGGGGCGGCGACAAGCTCCGCTACGCGCTCGACATACACTGCCCGTACATTTCGAAGCGCAACCCGAAAGACATAAACGACAGGCTGTTTTTCACCGCGCCGCAATCCGAAAAGGCAAACAGAAATCTCGAAAAATTCATGGCGTCGCTCTCGAACGAGCTTGCGAAAAGCCCCGACCGCCCGCAACTGAACCCCGACGACATCGTAAAATACGGCACTATGTGGAACAAGCTGAAAGAACCCGTAAACTTCAAGTTTTGGGCGGAAAGACTGCCGTCGGTCGAGTTTGCGGCATCGCTCGAAATTCCCTACACAAACATTTCGGGCAAATGGAAAGCAACGCCCGAAAACGCGAAACACATCGGGGAAAAAATCATAGACGCAACCGCCGACTTTCTCAAATAGACCGCAACGCACCCGAACCGACGGAGCTTGCGCAATGCCGCGCCGCCCTACCGCGCGTTCAACGCGCGTTTCAAAACGGGCAGGCTGTTTTTGAACATAAGAAAGAAGCCCAAGTCGTTGGGGTGGCAGTTGTCCACGGTAAGGTAGGAAATGTCCGCGCCGCTTAAAAGTTTTTGGCCGTCAACATACCAAACTTTTTTGTCGCCCGATTTCAGCGCGTTTTCATAGGTCTTCCGCACAATTTTATCGCGTTCGGGTTCGGCGTTTGTGATTCTGCCGAGTATGACAATAGGCAGGTTCGGGCGGGCTTTTCTGATTAGTTTGAAGAACGGTTCGTGGGTGTTTTTCAGATGTCCGACGCTGGGGGCGTTGTAGTCGTAATCGTAGACGAACGCGGAAAGGTCGAGGGAGGCGATAAGCTCGGCGATTTTCGGTTCGCCCTTTGCGTTCCCCGAAAATCCAAGGTTTATCATGGGAGCGTCGAGTTCGCGGCAGAGCATTGCGGCGTATGCGTTTGAAGTTCTGGAAGCGCACCCGCCCTGCGTTATCGATGAACCATAGAAGAGAATGGGCTTCCCGATTTTGTGCGGAGTAGGCGTTTCGATTTTCGCGTTCGGGGCAAGCCCTATTTCGAGCGAGCGCACCCCGTTGTAAAGCGGTAGGTAAATTGTGTAGTCGCACATTTCGGCTGGGGCAGACTTGCACACAACGGCGACGAGCGGCGACGGAATTTTGCTTTCCCAATTTGCGGGGTTGATTGTTTTGATGTGGGTGTTGCGGTTGCGGAAAACATCGAAGCCCGACGCCCCCGTAGCCGGCATTTGCCCGAGGTTTGGGTTGAGTCTGAGAATTTCGGCGCGAAGCACGATATGCCGCGAATTAGTGCGGAAACGCACAACGCCCCCCGCCGTGTGCTTTGCAAGTTCCAAGACGCCGCTCCCGACATCTCCCACAGCAAGCGAGCGCGGCAACCTGTACAAAGCGCCGCCCGACGCGTCTTTCGAACGCCACGGAAAACCCTCCAAGACAAAGGGAGATTCGAGCGCGTTGCGGTAGACAACGTCAAGGCCTTCGACTTTTTCCGAAACGAAATTTTTGTCGAGTTTTGAAATGTCCGCGTCGGACGTCGAAGCAAATGCCGTCGAAACTCCCGCGACGGCTAAAATAGCGGTCATTATAAAATATTTATACATCACACAAAGCAAGACATTGAAAACAAGACGGCAAGCGGCAGACGCGCTTGCCGTCGCGGCAAAAATTGCCTACTGCCCGCGTCTGCGGTACGCGGCAAAGCCGAGCGCGAACGCCCCGAAAACCGCCGCCCATTCGGCGGGCTCTGGTATCGACGAAGTCAGAAAGCCGTCCTTTACGCAGAGTTGCAAAAGCTCCATCGACGAATTGTATGCCTTTATTTTAAGGAGAACGGCGTCGTCGAAATTCTCGCCGACAAAAATTGTATCGTCCATAAAATTGTAGATTGTCAAAAGCTTTCCGTCGGCAATGGAAAGCGCGGGCGCGGCTTCGCCCGTGAGGAAGAGCTGCGCGCCGTCGGAGAGAGTGAGTTCCAGATTCCCGTTCAATTCCATTTCGGAAAACGACTGCGACGCCCCCAACGCCAGACTGTTGTTGTCGCCCTCGACAAGAAGTTTGACCGCGCCGCCGTCTTTCATCGCAATGGCGTCGGCCGCCTTTAACGAAGCGTGCGAATTCCCCAAGAGCGCGAAACGCGCTGTCTGTCCGTCGCCTACGACAAACCTTATTGCCGCTCCGTTTTCGAGAACTCTGAGGTGCGCGATATTCGAGCTGTCGTCGCCTTGAAGCTCCAGTTTTTCGTTAACAGTCCAAGTCGAACCGCCGTATATTTGGGCGAGACGCCTGACTTTTATGCCCGTGTTTGCGCCAGTTGCGACCGCCTGATTCACCGTTCCGCCGTACTGCGAATCTATATTGAAAAAGACGAGCTGCGACGCGGGGTTTGCGCTGTTGATGTTAAGCGCGCCGTAATTGTAGATTCTGCTGTCGGAATTTTTCGGCGAGCCGAAGTTTACAGTGCCCCAAATGTCGAATGTGCCCGTCATAGACAAACTGTTTCCGTTCATGTTCAGCACGCCGCCCTCGCCGACCGACGCGTAGCCGTAGACTGCAATATCGCCGTTCATGGAAAGCGAGCCGTTGACGAATAGCCCCGAACCGGACACAAACGCGGTGTTCCGCCTGCCCGCTTCAATGCGTCCCGTCCATTCGACGGTCGCGCCCGAATCAATCGTGATTGAGGAGGACGTACCCGCGGTAATGCCGATTTGCGTGGTATCGGCGGTATTGACTTTTGCGTTGACGTTCTTGAAGGTAAGCTTCTGCGTCTGGTAGCCGCCGCTTCCCCAATTTTCGCCGTCGAGAACAAGCTTGTTGATGTCGAGAGATACAAGCGCGGACGAAGACGCCGTGTTTGTTATGACGGCGTCCGAAGATTTGAGAGTCAAGTCCTTTACGGACAAAGCCTGCGCGGCGGAAGCGGAATTTGCGTCCAACGTGAAATTGAACGCGATGTTGGCGTCGCCCGACGCGTCGCTTCCCGACGACCTGTCTACAACGGTAAGTTTTTTCATGGTTTGTCCGTTTCCGGCATAAAAAGCCCCCGTGGTTTCGGAGGGCGTTGAAACCAAAACGGCTTCTTTGGTGTTGTCCAGGTTTTGGAGATAAGTCCTGCCCCCGCTTTCCGGCTTGCCGACAAATTCGTCGGCGTTTGCGGCGGCGGCGCACAACACACACAATGATATTTTAAGTAGATTTTTCATGTTTTTATATAGTTTGTTGATGTTAAAATTTCTTCCTTAAAAAATCCCGCGGTTTAGAAAATCAAAGTTCCCACCTGCCACGCGCCGAGGG
>DHMA01000106.1 GCA_002405555.1 Opitutia bacterium UBA4654 | reverse complement strand
TGCCGCGCAGCCAGTCGTACGCGGAAAATTCCGCCGCCAAGCCGCGCGTCGAAGCCCGCCCCGCCGCGTTTTGCGCCGAAGAAACGACGAGCGCGCAAACCGCATTCATCGAAACTTCGCGGGAGCAAACGGGCTCGAGCGCGTCCATCGAAGAAAGAACGTCGCTCGGCGCGGACAAATTCCCCGCCGACGCAAAACAATTTATGCCCGCGCCGAAAACCGCGCTCCGCGCCCCGCCGCCGACATACAGTTCGGTGAGCATTCCGCCGACTTTCCCGCCGCGCTTCGAATAGAGGTCGTTGGGCCACTTCAAAAAAAGCTCCGCGCCGAAAGCGCGTTCGAACGCCGCGCAAAGCTCGACGCCGCACGCCACCGTAAACGACGACACAAGCCCCGCGTCGCGCGGAAGTTCGACGGCAACCGAAACGCAAAGCGTAGACGCGGCGTCGGAATACCAGCGGCGGTCGAGCCGCCCGCGCCCGCGCGTCTGCGTCTTTGCCGCAACGACAAACGGCGGGCGTTCGCCGCCGCGGAGCATGCGCATGGCGTCGTCGTTCGTGCTTTGGGTGGTGTCGAAAAGATACAGACCGCCGCGGAAGCCGACTTTTTCAAGCTCGGCAAGCAGCTTCGATTTTTCGAGAGTGTCGGACATGTTTCTGATTATTGCAGACGCCGCCGAAGACGGTCAAGCCAAAGGCTAAAAAACAAAAAACCGGCACATTTTAATATGCCGGCTTCGCAAACTCTGTGAGCAAAAAACGCTCTGTGCGCTTTAACGGACGTTTTTGCGCTTAGCACGCCCACGTGCGCTTCTTATGACGATTCGCCTTCGAACGCTTCGAGCGCTTGTGCTTATTCATCTTCAATCTGCGTTTTTTCTTTAAGTTTGCCATTTTACTACCTTATTATTGTTTGAATATAAAGTTCTGTTTTTTTGAAAAGACAAATATAATCCTCAAAAACTCCGTTTTGTAAAGCTTTTTATTAATTTATTTTTGCCGCAAAAAATTGCGCAAATAATCATTGCGCCGACCTCAAAAAACGATACGCTTTTTTTCTTCACCGCAATTCTATATATATGAAAAAACTGCTTACAACATTACTCACGGCAGCCGCGCTCTCGCAGGCGCTCTTCGGGGGCGAATCGCCGCGCTCGACGGTCGCGCTCGAAGACGGCTGGAAATTCGCGAAAGGCGACTTCCTCGACGCCGAAAAATCCTCTTTCGACGACTCGAAATGGGAGTCCGTCAAAGTCCCGCACGACTGGGCAATCGACAAGCCCTTCGACATGAACATCGACATGCAGTACGTTCAGGTCTTTCAGGACGGCGACAAACGGGCGATGCTGCGCACGGGGCGCACGGGCGCGCTGCCCTGCTTCGGCGCGGGCTGGTACAGAAACACGCTCGACATTCCCGCCGGAAAAAACGGCTCGCGCGTGTTCGTCGAGTTCGACGGCGCGATGAGCAACGCAAAGGTTTTCGTCAACGGCAAATACGTCGGAACATGGCCCTACGGGTACGCGTCGTTCACGTTCGACATCACCGATTTCGTGAAGTTCGGCAAGCCCAACACGCTAGCGGTGAGCCTCAACAACAGGGAGCTTTCGTCGAGGTGGTATTCTGGCGCGGGGCTTTACCGCAATGTGCGCCTTGTGTACAAGTCGCCGACGCACGTCGCCTACAACGGAACATACATCACGACGCCGAAAATCGCGAAAAACAGGGCGTCGGTGCTCGTAAAGACGGAAGTTGAAAAGCCAGAGGGCGCGGCGAAAATAACCCACAAAATCTTCGCGCCCGACGGCTCGCTGGCGGCGTCGGGAAGCTCGGAAGACGTCGCAAAGCCCGTCTACATCGACGTTCCCAACCCGAAACTTTGGGACGTAAAAACGCCCAACCTCTACCGCGCCGAAACCTCGCTTTTCGACAAAAACGGCAAAGAGCTTGACCGCTACGAAACGCGCTTCGGAATCCGCACAATCGAAATTTCGCGCGAAAACGGCTTCGTCCTCAACGGCAAAAAAACCGTAATCAACGGCGTCTGCATGCACCACGACCTCGGCCCAATCGGCGCGGCGACAAACGTGCGCGCTCTCAAACGCCAGCTCGAAACGCTCAAAGAAATGGGCTGCAACGCAATCCGCACAACGCACAACCCGCCCTCGCCCGAACTGCTCGACCTCTGCGACGAAATGGGCTTCATCGTCGAGGACGAAGCGTTCGACGAATGGCGGCACCCCAAGTGCGAAAACGGCTACAACAAGCTCTTCAACGAGTGGGCGGAAAAGGATTTGACCGCGTTCGTCAAGCGCGACCGCAACCACCCGTGCATAGCCCTTTGGAGCATCGGCAACGAAGTAGCCGACCAGCGTTTCCCCGACGGCGGCGCGACGGCGAAATTCCTCGTGGACATCGTGCACCGCACAGACCCAACGCGCCCAGTGACGGCGGGAATCGACAACATCAAAAACGCCTTCGAAATAAGCAAAATTCCGCAGGAGCTTGACGTAGTCGGGCTGAACTACCGTCCGTTCCTCTACTCGAAATATGCCAAGGAATATCCGAACATGATTTTCCACGGAAGCGAAACCGCCTCCACCGTAAGCTCGCGCGGAAGCTACCACTTCCCCGTGAAGCGCGACAGCCTGCCCTACCACGAAGACTATCAGGTTTCGTCCTACGACACCGAAACGCCGCCGTGGGCGCAGATTCCCGACGAGGAATTCGCCGCGCTCGACGAAAACCCGACTTTCTTCGGCGAATTCGTCTGGACGGGCTACGACTACCTCGGCGAGCCGACCCCCTACAACCCCGGAACGCCCGCCCGCAGCTCGTACTTCGGAATCGTCGACCTCTCGGGCTTCAAGAAAGACCGATTCTACGCC
>DHMA01000066.1:28556-28822 GCA_002405555.1 Opitutia bacterium UBA4654 | reverse complement strand
GACGACCCCGAACTTCTCGAACTCGTCGAAATGGAAGTCCGCGACCTCCTCAACAAGTACCAGTATCCGGGCGACGAAACCACGATTATCCGCGGTTCGGCTCTCGGCGCTCTCGAAGGCACTGAATTCGGCGTAAACAGCATCAACCAGCTCATGGACGCTATTGACGCTGAAATCCCCGAACCCGAACGCCCTGTTGACAAGCCCTTCATGATGTCGGTTGAAGACGTGTTCTCCATCACGGGTCGTGGTACGGTTGCTACGGG
>DHMA01000066.1:202-28503 GCA_002405555.1 Opitutia bacterium UBA4654 | reverse complement strand
CGAACGCGGCAAAATCCACGTCGGCGACGAAGTTGAAATCATCGGTCTGGGCGACACCAAGAAGACGACCGTTACGGGCGTTGAAATGTTCCGCAAGCTCCTCGACGAAGGTCAGGCGGGCGACAACGTCGGTCTCCTCCTCCGCGGTATCGAAAAGAATCAGGTACAGCGCGGTCAGGTTATCGCGAAACCCGGCTCGATTACTCCCCACACGAAGGCCAAGGCTGAAATTTACGTCCTCACCAAGGACGAAGGCGGCCGCCACACTCCGTTCTTCACCAACTACCGTCCGCAGTTCTTCTTCGGTACTGCCGACGTCACGGGCGTTTGCAAACTCCCCGAAGGTGTCGAAATGGTTATGCCCGGCGACAACCTCTCCATCGAAATCGACCTCCAAAAGCCGATTGCTATGGAAAAAGGTCAGCGTTTCGCTATCCGCGAAGGCGGCCGCACAATCGGTGCCGGTCGTATCTCGGAAATCATCGCTTAATTAGCGGTTGATTCAATCGCCGAAAGGTCTTTTACGGCCTTTCGGCTTTGATGTCCGATGCGCTCCCGAATAAAATCGCGGGGCGGCGGACAAAACGGACAACAATTTTAGGGAAGTAGTTCAATTGGTAGAGCAACGGTCTCCAAAACCGTGTGTTGGGGGTTCGAGTCCCTCCTTCCCTGTTGTTCTTTTAATTTAACACATTTCGCGGTTCAACCGCACAAAAAAGATGACCAATCCTTTCCGCAAAATCAGACAGTTTTATCAGGAAACAGTCGTGGAGCTGAAAAAGTCCTCGTGGCCGACGCGCCCCGAACTTGTCAACTCCGTGATAGTCGTATTTGTCGCATTGGGTCTGCTGGGCGCGTTTGTAGCGCTTGCGGACTTTGCCATTTACAACGTCGTGGACTTGCTCACTTGGTTTGTCAAGGGCGGAAAATAAGGCGGGCACATGGAATCTGACACACAGGACACGCGCAAATGGTACGCGGTGCAGACGCGTTCCAATATGGAAAAGAAGGCGGTCGAAACCCTCAAACACATGATTGACGTTGAGGACATGGGCGCGTACATATCGAAAGACGATATTTTGATGCCCGAAGAACGCGTGTCGGAAATCAAGAACGGCAACAAGGTATCAAGAGCCCGCAAACTTTATCCCGGTTATATTTTCGTTCGGGTAAAGCTTTTCGACGAAAACGAAAACTTTTTGGAAAAACCGTGGTATTTCGTCCGCGGAATCAACGGTGTAATCAATTTCATGGGCGGCGAACGCCCCGTTCCGCTCCGTCAGGCGGAGGTCGACCGCATTTTTGCGCAGATGGCGCAGTCGGAAGGCACGGAACGTCCGAAAATCAGCTTCAATGTCGGGGAATCGGTCAAAATCCACGAAGGTCCGTTCCTCGGTCTTACCGGTGTTATCGAAGAGGTCGACGCGGAGCGCGGCAAGCTTAAAGTCAGCGTTTCGATATTCGGCAGGTTCACGCCGGTCGAGCTTGAATACTCGCAGGTATCGAGGGCCGACATCGAAGACTAAAACAACGCATTTTACGCACAGCCTCGGCAGTAAAATTCTTATAAGAAAAGAGAACTAAAATGGCAAAAAAAGTAGTAAAAGAAATTAAGTTGCAGCTCCCCGCGGGCGCGGCTAACCCCGCTCCCCCCGTCGGTCCCGCACTCGGTGCGGCGGGCGTGAACATCATGGGCTTCTGCAAAGAGTTCAACGCTAAGACGAAGGACCAGGCGGGCATGATTCTCCCCGTGGTCATTTCCGTATATCAGGATAAGTCTTTCACGTTCATTCTCAAATCCCCGCCGGCTGCGGTTCTTCTCAAAAAGGCCGCGAAAATCGAAACGGCGAGCGCAAAGCCCAACACCGACAAGGTCGGCAAAGTAACGCGCGCTCAAATCAAGGAAATCGTCAAGATTAAGGAAAAAGACCTTAACGCGACAAGCCCCGAACAGGCGGTCAAAATCATCGAAGGCACCGCGCGTTCGATGGGTATTGAAGTCGTAGACTAATTCTTTTTTTCGCATTCGCGCCGAACGAATTTATCGGGAGGCGCGAAAGTGTCTAAACAAACAACAACCGCACTGCGATAGCAGGAGACAAAAAGTCATGGTAAAAAGAAGCAAAAGATACAGACAGGCATCGGAGGCCGCCCCGAAAGCGGCTTTGAGCCTTGCCGACGCGGTTAGCGCGTTGCAGGCTATGCCGAAAGCGGGCTTCGACGAAACGGTGGAACTTTCCTTCCGTTTGAATGTCGACCCGAAACAGAGCACCCAGATGGTGCGCGGAACGGTTCGTCTGCCCAACGGCAGCGGCAAAAAGGTAAGGGTAATCGTCTTTACCGAAAACGCACAGGCGGCACTCGACGCCGGCGCGGACAAAGCGGGTTTCGAAGACCTCATCAAGGAGGTTTCGGAAGGTTTCCTCGATTTCGACGTCGCAATCGCTACGACATCGGCTATGAAGGAAGTCCGCAAGGTTGCGCGCGTTCTCGGTCCGAAAGGCCTCATGCCGAACCCGAAGAGCGGCACGGTTACGGACGACGTCGCTTCGGCAATCGCGGAAGTCAAGGCTGGTCGTGTAGAATTCAAGATGGACAAAACCTCGAACATGAGCGTAGTAGTCGGCAAGCGCAGCTTTGCGACGGAAAAGCTCGCCGAAAACGCGAAGGTCGTACTCGACAGCGTTGTTGCGGCTCGTCCGGAGGCAATCAAGGGCAAGTTCATCAACTCAATCGCAATCAGCTCGACAATGAGCCCCAGCGTGAAAATCGCGCTGAGCGAAGTCGCACAATAAGGAGAGTTTTTCACAATGAGACCCGAAAAGAAATTTCTCGTAGAAGAAGCTCGCAACCGCCTTTCGGCTGCCGGACACGTTTTTCTGGTAAGCTTCACGGGCGTTAAGGTTTCGGACGCCGCGGAACTCCGCAAGGCGTTGGCTGAAGTCGGCGCGGAATACCACGTCGCGAAGAATTCGATTATCAAAATCGCCGCGAAAGAGCTCGGACTTCCCTCGATGGACTCCGCTCTCGAAGGCCAGACCGGCGTTGTAACGGGCGGCGAAGACCCCGCAGCCGTTGCGAAGGCGATTTCCGCGTTCTTCAAGACCCGCGAAAACTCGACAATCAAGCTCGGCATCATGGGCGAGAAGGTTATGTCGAAAGAGGACGTCGAATACCTCGGCAGCCTCCCCAGCCTTCCCGAACTCCGCGCAAAGTTCCTCTCGCTGCTCAATACGCCCGCAAGCCAGATGGTTCGCGTCATATTCTGCAAGCTCGAAAAGGAAGGCGGCGCGCCCGCAGAAGAAGCTCAGGCGTAGTCGGACTTCGGGACGCGCGTTGCGTTCCGAATTTTTAGAGACAAAATTTAGCCTTCCGCACAGGTTTGCATGGAGCGGAGGGCAAACCAAAAACAACTGAAAGGACAAACTTAGGGGGACATACCCCTTAAATATTCCGCAAGGAATGCTAAGTGTCCAAAGGAGACAAATAAAATGGCAGACATCACAAAAGATCAGGTTATCGAATGGCTCAGCAGCCTCACGGTTGTTGACGCGGCGGCTCTCGTTAAGGAGCTCGAAGAAAAATGGGGCGTTAGCGCGGCTGCTCCCGTGGCGGTAGTAGCGGGCGGCGCGGCTGCTCCTGCGGCTGAAGAAAAGGACTCGTTCGACGTTATCCTCAAAGCGGTTGACCCCGCCAAGAAGATTGCGGTCATTAAGGAAGTCCGCGCAATCACGGGTTTGGGCTTGGCGGAAGCCAAGGCGCTCGTCGAAGGCGCTCCGAAGGCCGTCAAAGAAGGCGTCAACAAAGACGAATCTGCGGAATTGGCTAAGAAGCTCAAGGACGCGGGTGCGGAAGTTGAAGTCAAGTAATAGGTTTGATTATTCAACCATAATTTTCGCGGAGAGTCCGCGATGCCGAATAAAATCGGCGTCGCGGCTGTCCGCTTTTTCCGCTTAAAATATCCCGAAGCGTAATAACGGGGATAAGTTCTTTTTGAATCCGGATTTCGAATTTGCGCGGAAGCGCCCGACACTCGGTTTTGGGAAAAACGGATTTTGCAGAGGGCGAAAAAAAACAAAACTCCACAAAAATGTCTGAGCGAAAAAACTTTGGAAAACTCAAGGAAGTGATACCGCTTCCCAATCTCATTGAGAATCAGCTCAATTCTTATGCTGATTTTCTCCAAAAAGACGTGCCCCCCTCCAAGAGAAAAATGGTGGGTCTTCACGCCGTTTTCAGCGAGGTATTCCCCATAGAAAGCTACGACGGCAAGCACAGACTTGAATACGTTTCCTACGATTTGGTAGGGCCTAAGCAGACGGAAGTTGAGTGCATCAAGGAAAGCACCACATACTCCGTGGCTTTGCATGTAAAATTCCGCCTCGTCTCCGGCGACTCCACAAAAGAAGACACAATTTTCATGGGCGACATCAATATGATGACCCAAAGCGGCAGCTTTATCGTCAACGGCGCGGAACGCGTTGTCGTCAGCCAGTTGCACCGCAGCCCCGGCATTTGCTTCGAAGAAACGATGCACAGCTCGGACAAAATGCTCTATTCGTTCCGCCTCATTCCCGACCGCGGCACATGGGTTGAAGTTCAGTTCGACCAGAACGACCTGCTTTACGTCTATATCGACCGCCGCCGCCGCCGCAGGAAGTTCCTTATCACGACGCTCCTCCGCGCTCTCGGACACAGCTCCGACCCCGAAATCGTCAAGCTTTTCTACGAAGTTGAAGACATGTCGGTAAAGCGCGCGTTGCAGATGGAAAACATTTCGCAATACGTTCTCGCCGAACCTGTTACCGACCCCGACAAGGGCATCGTGCTCCTCAAACAGTACGAAACGCTCACAACGATGGCGGTGCAGAAATTCAAGGCGGCAAACATCGAAGAATTTAAAGTTATCGACACTACCGTCGACGACGGCGCAATCGTCCGCGCAATCAAGAAAGACAAGACGAAGAACGAAGAGGGCGCGTTGAAGTACATCTACACGCAGCTGCGCCCCGGCGAACCCGTCAATGTGGAAAACGCGCGCGCGCTCATCCGCCGCACGCTCAAAGACCCGAAACGCTACGACTTGGGCAGGGTCGGCCGCTTCAAAATCAACCAGAAGCTCGGCTTGAACACGCCGCTCGAAACCCGCATTCTCACAAGCGAAGACATCGTTGCGGGCACAAAATACCTTTGCAAACTCAAAAAGGGTCAGGGAATTATCGACGACATCGATAATCTGAGCAGCCGCCGCGTAAGAACCGCGGGCGAACTTCTCGCAAACCAGTGCAGAATGGGCTTGGCGCGTACCGAAAAGCTCGTGCGCGAACGCATGAACGCGTCGGAACAGAACACGGAATCGTTGACAATCCAGCGTCTCGTGAACACGAAGGCGATGACGACGGTTATCCGCGACTTCTTCGCAAGAAACCAGCTCTCGCAATTCATGGACCAAATCAATCCGCTTTCGGAACTCACCCACAAACGCCGTCTTTCGGCTCTGGGGCAGGGCGGTTTGAGCCGCGAACGCGCGGGCTTCGAAGTCCGAGACGTTCACGCGACGCACTACGGCAGAATCTGCCCGATTGAAACGCCGGAAGGTCCGAATATCGGCCTTATCAACTCGCTTTCGTGCTACGCGAAAATCAACGAGTTCGGCTTTATAGAAACGCCCTACCGCAAGGTCGAAAAGGGCAGGGTGCTCGACAAAATCGAATACCTTTCCGCCGACGAAGAAGAGGGCAAGACGATTGCGCAGGCGAGCAGCGAAATCAAGGACGGCAAGCTTGTCGGCAGGGTAATCGCCAGAAACTTCGACGAAGTTTCGGAAGTGGACCCGATGGACGTAGACTACATGGACGTAAGCCCCAAGCAGCTCGTTTCGGTCGCCGCGGGTCTTATCCCATTCCTCGAACACGACGACGCAAACCGCGCGTTGATGGGTTCGAACATGCAACGTCAGGGCGTTCCGCTTTTGAAGACCCAAGCTCCGTTTGTCGGAACGGGCATCGAGGGCAGAGTGGCGACGGACTCGCGCACGGTTGTGCTGTCGGAATCCGACGGCATTGTCGCGAGCGTAGACGCAAAGAGAATCGTAATTACGCCCGACGGCGAAATGCCCAAAAAGGTTCAGGGCAAGCTTAAAAGCGACCCCGACAAAAAGATTTTCGTATACGAACTGCGCAAATTCATGCGTTCGAACGCGTGCACATGCTTCACGCAAAAGCCTGTTGTAAAACACGGGCAGAAAGTGAAAGTCGGCACGGTTCTCGCGGACGGCGCGGCTACGGAAGACGGCGAATTGGCTCTCGGTAAAAACGTTCTCGTGGCGTTCATGCCCTGGAACGGATACAACTTCGAAGACGCAATTCTGCTCTCCGAAAAGCTCATCAAGAACGACGTGTTCACGTCGGTGCACATCGAAGAGTACGAAGTAACGGCGCGCGACACGAAGCTCGGGCCCGAAGAAATCACGCGCGATATTCCGAACGTTGGCGAAGACGCGCTGAAAAACCTCGACCGCAACGGCGTAATCCGCATCGGCGCGGAAGTGAAAGCGGGCGACATTCTCGTCGGCAAAATCACGCCGAAGAGCGAAACGGAACTCGCGCCCGAAGAAAAGCTGCTCCGCGCAATCTTCGGCGAAAAGGCGTCGGACGTCAAGGACTCGTCGCTCATCGTTCCGTCGGGCGTCAAGGGCATTATCATGGACGTTAAGGTGTCGACGAAAGTCGACGGCGAAGGCGAAAAGCTAAGCGAAAGCGACATGCGCCGCCGCACGCGTAAAATCAAGGAAGAGCACCGCGCCCAAAGCGACGCCCTCCGCGACGAACTCACCGAAGCGCTCTCCAACGTGCTCCTCGGCGAAAAAATCCCGCTCGACGTCCGCAATTCGGAAACGGGCGAAGTCATCATTCCGCAGAACAGGAAGATTACAAAGACGCTCCTGCGCCGCTTGGCGTCGGTCTCGAAGAACATCGACATCGACCCCTCGCCCGTGCGCAACAAGATTTTCGGAATCATCGAAGGTTTCCAGAGCAAGTTTGCGGAAATCGAAGCCGAATGCGCGCGCAAAGTGGCGTCAATCGAAAGCGGCGACGGTTCCGACCAGAACGTCATCAAGAACGTCAAGGTCTACATCGCAACGAAGCGCAAGATTCAGGTAGGCGACAAAATGGCGGGTCGCCACGGCAACAAGGGTATCGTGGCCCGCATCGTTCCCGAAGAGGACATGCCCTACCTGCCCGACGGCACGCCCGTTGAAATCTGCCTGAACCCCATGGGCGTTCCCTCGCGAATGAACGTAGGTCAGGTTTTGGAAACGCACTTGGGCTGGGCTTGCAAAAAGCTCGGAATCAAGATTGCGACGCCGATTTTCGACGGTATCAGCGAAAAGGATATCCGCACATACTTGAAAGACACCGGCATGCCCGAAAGCGGCAAGGTTCGCCTCATCGACGGCCTGACGGGCGACTACTTCGACCAGCCGATAGTTGTAGGCTACATCTACATGATGAAGCTCAACCACTTGGTTGCCGACAAAATCCACGCCCGCGCGGTCGGTCCGTACAGCCTCATTACGCAGCAGCCTCTGGGCGGCAAGGCGCAATACGGCGGCCAGCGTTTCGGCGAAATGGAAGTTTGGGCGTTGGAAGCGTACGGCGCGGCATACACCTTGCAGGAATTGCTCACGGTCAAGTCCGACGACGTTCAGGGCAGAACGAAGATTTACGAACAACTCGTCAAGGGCGACAGCTCCCTGCAGGCGGGCACGCCGCAGTCCTTCAACGTTTTGATGAAGGAAATGCAGGGTCTTTGCCTGAACATCAAGCCCGAAAACAGCGACGCGCTCAACCAATAGCGCGCGCTTTCCGAAAGCCAATTTTTAATACAGGAATTTTTTTCGTATGGAAGAAAACAATACCAATCAGGCAAATCAGGCTCAGGCGCGCGAAATTCTCGGTTTCGACTCCGACGCGCGGTTCGACTGCGTTTCCATCGGACTCGCCTCGCCCGACACGATTCGTTCGTGGTCGCACGGCGAAGTGAAGAAGCCGGAGACGATTAACTACCGCACCTTCAAGCCCGAACCCGGCGGTCTTTTCTGCCAGAGAATTTTCGGACCTATCCGCGACTACGAATGCGCCTGCGGTAAGTACAAGCGCATAAGGTTCAAGGATCAAGTTTGCGACCGTTGCGGCGTCGAAGTAACGACAAGCCGCGTGCGCCGCGAAAGAATGGGGCACATCGAACTTGCCGTTCCCGTAGCGCACATTTGGTTTTTGAAAAGCATGCCGAGCAGGCTCAGCCTCATGCTCGACATGACTTCGAAAGCCCTCGAAAGCGTAATCTACTACGAACGCTACGTCGTAATCGAGCCGCGCAACACGTCCCTTACGTTCAAACAGTTCCTCTCGGAAGAGGAATATCAGGCGGCAATCGACGCGGGCGACGACTTTGTTGCGAAAATGGGCGCGGAAGCTATCCGAGACCTGCTCGCGAAAATCGACTTGGAAAAGCTCGAAGTGGAACTCGTCGAACAAATGCAGTCCACGCGCTCGAAGCAGATTAAGAAAAAGCTCTCGAAGCGTTTGAAACTCGTTCAGGGCTTCATTCAGAGCAACGCGCGTCCCGAATGGATGATTCTCGAAGTCCTGCCCGTCATTCCGCCGGATTTGAGACCTCTCGTCCCGCTCGAAGGCGGCAGATTCGCAACCAGCGACCTCAACGACCTTTACCGCCGCGTAATCAACCGCAACAACCGTCTGCGCAGCCTCATGCAGATGCGCACTCCCGACGTCATCATTCACAACGAAAAGAGAATGTTGCAGGAGTCCATCGACGCGCTGTTCGACAACGGCCGCCACGGACGCCCCGTAACGGGCGCGGGCAACAGGCCTCTGAAAAGCATCTCCGACATGCTCAAAGGCAAGCAGGGACGCTTCCGTCAAAACCTGCTCGGCAAACGCGTCGACTACTCCGGCCGTTCGGTTATCGTCATCGGCCCCGACCTCAAACTCAACCAGTGCGGTCTGCCGAAGAAAATGGCGCTTACGCTGTTCGAACCTTTCATTATCCGCCGTTTGAAGGAACTTGGCTTTGTGCACACAGTCCGCAGCGCGCGCAAGATGATTGAAAAGAAGTCGCCCGAAGTGTGGGATATTCTGGAAGAGGTAACCGAGGGGCACCCCGTTATGCTCAACCGCGCTCCGACGCTCCACAGACTTTCGATTCAGGCGTTCGAGCCGGTGCTCATCGAGGGCGACGCTATCCGCCTGCACCCGCTCGTTTGCGGCGCGTACAATGCGGACTTCGACGGCGACCAAATGGCTGTCCACGTCCCGCTCTCGCTCGAAGCCGTCTTGGAGGCGAAACTTTTGATGTTGGCAAGCAACAACATCTTCTCCCCGTCGTCGGGCAAACCTATTTTGACGCCGTCGCAGGACATCGTTCTGGGGTGCTACTACCTCACGTACGAACCGAGCCTCAAAAAGGAAAAGGGCCAGCGCGTTCCGCTGCTGGCGTCGCTCCGCGAAGTCGAGGGTGCGCAGGCGGAGGGCATGCTCCACTGGCACGACTGGATTGACTATGTCAACCCCGACTACGGCAAAGACACGATTTTCGGCGACAAAACAAAGAAAATTATCCGCACAACCCCCGGTCGCGTAATCTTCAACACGATTTGGCCGGAAAAGATGGGCTTTGTAAACTTCGTCGTTCCGAAAGGCAAACTCGGCGACCTCATTCTGAACACGTTTAAGATTTGCGGTCGCAGCGAAAGCGCCCCCGTGCTCGACAGAATGAAAAAGCTCGGCTTCCGCACCGCGACGCTCGCCGGCATTTCAATCGGTATCGGCGACATGGACATTCCCGCCGAAAAGAAGGGAATCATCGCCGAAGCCCGCGCGAAAATCAAGGTCATCGAAAACGAATACCACAAGGGTACGATTACCAAGGGCGAACGCTCGAACAAGGTCATCGACGTGTGGAACGTTGCGACCGACGAAATCGCGAAAAAGGCATTCGAAAACCTCGCCCGCGTTCCCGAAAAGACTTTCGGACGCCAGCACATCAACCCCGTTTATATCCTCATGGATTCGGGCGCGCGAGGCAACAAGGCGCAGGTTCGCCAGCTCTGCGGTGCCCGCGGCCTTATGGCGAAGCCGAACGGCGAAATTATCGAACGCCCGATTCTTTCGTCTTTCCGCGAGGGTCTGAGCGTGCACGAATACTTCATCTCCACGCACGGCGCGCGCAAAGGTCTCGCCGACACCGCCCTTAAAACGGCGGACGCAGGCTACATGACCAGAAAGCTCTGCGACGTCGCCATGGACGTTATCATTACGGAAGAGGACGACGGCAACCGCGACGGTATCTGGAAACAGGCTATCTACGACGGCGACGACGAAATCGTCTCGCTCTTCGACCGCATAGTCGGCCGCTGCTCTTCGGACGATATTTTGAACCCGACGAACCCGTCGGAAGTAGTCGTAAAGAACGGCGAAATCATCACGGAGGCAATGGCGAAGCGCATCGGCGCACTCGGTATCGAACGCGTCAAGATTATGAGCCCGCTCACGCACCTCAAACGCAACGCGATTCCCGCAAAGGCGTACGGCATCGACCCGTCCTCGCAGAAGCTTGTGGAACGCGGCACGGCAGTCGGCATCATCGCGGCGCAGTCCATCGGCGAACCCGGCACCCAGCTGACGATGAGAACCTTCCACGTCGGCGGCGTCGCGCAGGCGGTCAAAGCCCCCGAACTTGCTGCCCGCAACGACGGCACAATCCATTACGAAGACATCACGAGCGTTTCGCTCCCGCAGGTTGACGCCGACGGCAACGAAATCAAGGTAAGCGTAGTTCTCAACAAAACCGCCCATATGAAAATCGTGGGCGAAGAGGGCAACGTCCTTGAAGACTACACGCTCGCGGCGGGCGCGCTCATCACGGCGGAAGAGGGCCAGCATGTCAAGAAGGGCACGCTCCTCGCGCGTTGGGACCCGCACAATATCCCGATTATGGCAAGCGAATCGGGCGTCGTCCAATTCAAGGACTTGATTGACGGCCTCACATACCGCTCGGATTTCGACCCCTCCACGGGTCGCACGACAATCACGATTTCCGACCACAAGGAAGACCTCAACCCGACCATCAACATCGTCGACAAGAAGACTGGCGAAATCAAGGCGTTCCAGGTAATCCCGACGGGCGCGCAGGTGATAGTCTCTGAGGGCGACGAAATCGCCCCCGGTATGATTATGGCGAAAACCCCGCGCTCGGCGGCGAAAACGCAGGACATCACCGGCGGTCTGCCGCGCGTCGCGGAACTTTTCGAAGCCCGCCGTCCGAAAGACGCGGCGGAAATCGCGCGTTCGCACGGCATCGTAAAAATCGGCGGCACGCGCCGCAAGAAGACGATTTTGAGAATCGTCCCGAAGGGCTGGCAGGAGGGCGACGAGGGCGCAATCGAAGAGCACCTCATTCCCGCCAACAAGCGAATCATCGTACAGCCCGACGACGAAGTAAAGCGCGGTCAGGCTCTCACGGAGGGCGGCGTCGATCCCAGCGAAGTCCTCGAAGTAATGGGGGCAAGCGAAGTTCAGGAATACATCATCAGGGAAATCCAGAAGGTGTACCGCTCGCAGGGTGTTACAATTAACGACAAGCACATCGAAGTTATCGCTTCGAGAATGCTGCGCAAAGTCCGCGTGTCCGACCCCGGCGACTCCGACTACTTCTGGGGCCAGCAGGTCGACCGCTACGAATTTATGGAAACCAACAAGAATATCGAAGACGCGGGCGGTAAAGCCGCGACCGCCGAACCGATACTCTTGGGCATCACGAAAGCCAGCTTGGAAACCGAAAGTTTCATAAGCGCGGCGTCGTTCCAGGAAACGACGAGAGTTCTCACGGAAGCCGCAACGCTCGGCAAGCGCGACGACCTCTCCGGCTTCAAGGAAAACGTGATAATGGGTAATTTGATTCCCGCGGGTACGGGGCTTGCCGCGTACCGCAAGCTGAAAGTCAACGCAATCGGACACACTCCGCTTGCCGACGGAATGCTTGACGGCGGGGAAACTTCGGAGGCCGACGCTCAATAGGGTCGGCGTCCTTCGATGATTCAGTTTTTGCGCGTACCGGACGGGCGTCGGGAAAAAGACGCCGCTGCGCAAGGGCAAAAATCGGAGACGTTTTTTTCCGCGAAATCCGCCGCATAAGCAACGGCGGAACGCGGGCAAAAATCGCGCACCAAAAACAGAACCAAGCATTGCGGGGCGACGGGACGTTGTACAGAGCGTCGCGCAAGGCGTAAAAAATTAAAAAAATATAAATAAAAAACTTGCCAAAGGGAAAGTGATATATACTTTTCAACATCTTTCTCTTTAAAAAGACACAAAATATGCCTACAATTAATCAGTTAGTTCGCAAGCCGCGCAGCCTTGTAAAAGCAAAGACAAAGGCGCCGGCTTTGAAGTCGAATCCGTTTCGCCGCGGCGTATGCGTACAGGTAATGACCCGTACGCCTAAGAAGCCGAACTCGGCTATTCGTAAAGTCGCAAAGGTGCGCCTTACTTCGGGATACGAAGTAATCGCCTATATTCCCGACGAAGGCCACTCGTTGCAGGAACACAGCGTCGTGCTCGTGCGCGGCGGCCGTGTTAAGGACTTGCCCGGTGTTCGTTACCACATCGTCCGCGGTACGCTCGACTGCATGGGTGTTGAAAAACGCCGCCGCAGCCGTTCGAAGTACGGTGTCAAGCGCCCGAAGGCCAAGAAGGCATAATTAAAATTTTAGAAAAGGCAAAAATATGTCACGCAGACACAGAGCTGAAAAAAGAGAACGCATTCCGGATTCGCGCTACAAGAGCGCGCTCGTAAGCCACCTCATCAACATGGTGATGAAGGACGGCAAAAAGACCGTCGCGGAACGCATCGTATACGGCGCAATCGAAAAGGTTAGCGAAAAGCTCGAAAAGGGCGACCCCATCGACCTGCTCTTGGGCGCGCTCGAAAACGTCCGTCCGAAGCTTGAAGTTAAGAGCCGCCGCGTAGGTGGCGCAACGTACCAAGTCCCCGTCGAAGTTTCGTTCGACCGCCAGCAGACGCTCGCGTTCCGTTGGCTCATCGAAGCGGCGGGCAACCGCAAGGGTCTGCCGATGGCCGACGCTCTCGCGGCTGAACTCGTAGACGCCTATAACGGCACGGGCACGGTTGTCAAGAAGCGCGAAGACGTCCACAAGATGGCGCAGTCCAACAGGGCTTTTGCGCACCTCCGCTGGTAATTGAACTTCACACGGAAATACCACGAACATGGCACTTTCAGAAAAAAATTCACCCAATAGAACAAAGCCGTTGGAATATACCAGAAACATCGGTATATCGGCGCACATCGACGCGGGCAAAACGACCTGCTCGGAACGTATCCTGTTTTACAGCGGCGTAGTTCACAAAATCGGCGAAGTACACGAGGGTACTGCCGTGACGGACTGGATGGAACAGGAACGCGAACGCGGCATTACCATCACGTCCTCGGCTATCTCGTGCAACTGGACGACGAAAGACGGCCCCTACAAGGGCATTCAGCACCAAATCAACCTTATCGACACCCCCGGACACGTCGACTTCACTGCGGAAGTCGAACGTTCGCTCCGCGTTCTCGACGGCGCGGTCGCGGTGTTCTGCGCGGTTGCGGGCGTACAGCCCCAGTCCGAAACGGTTTGGCGCCAGATGAACAAGTACAATGTTCCGCGCATCGCTTTCATCAACAAGATGGACAGAACCGGCGCCGACTTCTACGGCGCGGTCGAAGACATCAAGACGAAGCTCAACGGCAATCCCCACCCGCTCTTCCTCCCCATCGGCGCGGAAGACAAGTTCAAGGGGCTTATCGACCTCGTCAACATGAAGGCGTACATGTACGACGAAAACGACCCTCAGGGCGTTAAGTACGACGTCATCGAAATCCCCGCCGAATACAAGGAAAAGGCGGAACAGTACCATGCGGAACTCATCGAAGCCATTGCCGACTTCGACGACTCCATCATGGAACGCTTCCTCGAAGGCGAAACGAATTTCTCGGAAGACGAACTCCGCCTCGGTATCCGCAAGGCTACGCTGTCGCGCGAATTCGTCGGCGTAATCCCCGGCTCGGCGTTCAAGAACAAGGGCGTGCAGATGCTGCTCGACGCGGTCGTGGACTACCTCCCCAGCCCGCTCGACGTTCCCCCGATTAAGGCTTACGGCGAAGACGACGAAGAAACGCCGTCGCTCGAAATCGTCTCCGACGACTTCGCGGCGCCCACGGCTCTCGCGTTCAAACTTTGGAGCGACCCGTTCGTAGGTAAACTCGTGTTCATCCGCGTATACAGCGGTTGCATCAAGAAGGGCATGCAGGTTTACAATCCCCGCAGTCGCAAGACCGAACGTATCTCCCGTTTGCTCGTCATCAAGGCTGACAAGCGCGAAGACATCGAAGAGGCATACAGCGGCGCAATCTGCGCAATCATCGGCGCAAAGGATATCGTAACGGGCGACACGCTCTGCGACAGAGACCACGAAGTCCGTCTCGAACCCCCGACATTCCCCGAACCGGTTATCGCAATGAGCATCGAGCCGAAGTCGAAGGCAGACCAGGAAAAGCTTTCCATCGCCCTCCAAAGACTCGCCGAAGAAGACCCGACTTTCGTCGTCACAACGAATCAGGAAACGGGCCAGACGCTTATCGCGGGCATGGGCGAACTCCACCTCGACATTATTCGCGACCGTCTGTTCCGCGAATTCAAGGTTGAAGCAGACTCCGGCAAACCGCAAATCGCATACCGCGAAACAATCACGAAAGCCGCTCCCGGCGTGGGCAAATTCGTCCGCCAGTCGGGTGGTCGCGGTCAGTACGGCCACGCGGAAATCGTCCTCGAACCGCTCGAAAAGGGCAAGCACTACGAGTTTGTCAACGAAATCGTCGGCGGCGTAATCCCGAAGGAATACATCAAGCCGACGGAAGACGGTATCAAGGAAGCAATGATAAACGGCGTCGTCGCGGGCTACCCCGTTGTGGACGTCAAGGTGCGCTTGGTATTCGGTTCGTTCCACGAAGTCGACTCTTCGGAAATGGCGTTCAAAATGGCGGGTATCTTCGCTTTCAAAGACGCCATGAAAAACGCCGGTCCGATTCTCCTCGAACCTATCATGAAAGTCGAAGTAACGACCCCCGACGAATATCAGGGCGACGTTATGGGCGACATCAACCGTCGCCGCGGCCAGATTCAGGGTATGGAATCGAAGGGCAATGTAACGGTCATCAAGGCGTTCGTACCGCTCGAAACAATGTTCGGCTACGCTACGGATATCCGCTCGCTTTCCAGCGGCAGAGCTTCGTACTCGATGGAGCCGAGCCACTTCGAACAAGTACCCGCGGCAGTTCTGAAACAGGTTCAGGAAGGCGCGGCAAAGAAGGCTCAACGATAATATTTAAAAGGAAAAAGCAATATGGCTACTCAGAGAATCAGAATAAAACTCAAAGGCTACGATTTTCGCACGATAGACCAGAGCGCGAGCGACATCGTCGAAACGGCGAAGCGCACGGGTGCTACTGTTTCGGGTCCGGTTCCGTTGCCGACTAAAATCGAAAAATATTCGGTAAACCGTTCCGTACACGTCGACAAGAAGAGCATGGAGCAGTTCGAGCTCCGCACTCACAAGCGTCTCATCGACATCGTAAACCCGACCGCCAACACGGTTGACGAGCTTAAAAAGCTCAATCTTCCCTCCGGCGTCGACATTACGATTAACGTCTAATGTTGAAAATCGGCGGCGCGCGTCGGCAATGCGACTGCGCCGCCCGATTTTTTCAAACGCGTTCTTTTTCAGATTGGCTTGGGCTTTCTTGAAAGAATAGAGGGCGTGTTTTTCGGGAGTTTTAGGCGTTCGGCCTGAAAGTCCTTTTACAGTTTAACTTTTTTCTGCGCAAATTTTTCGAAGCATCTGCCGCCGGACGGTCGGGCGAATTTGACGATTTCAGGATTTTCAAATTCGGCCAATCGGGCGGAGAGAACCGGAAAGTTTGCGCGAAATTTGTTAAAAAAATAAAATAATCGAAAAATTTTATTGACAGCACTTTTTAGATGCCCACTATGTGGCGTCTTTACTTTTCTAACAAACAAATAACAACTAACGCAGGTTATCAAAGGTGTTTTGTTTGGGAGATTGGCGCAAATTCCCCACGGTGGGGCGTTTTCGCGGTTTCCGCAAGTGAAATTCCGCCTGCCTCTTAGCTATGAGCGAAATACTAATCGGAAAAAAACTGGGCATGACCCAGATTTTCGACGAGGACAACAGCCTTGTTGCCGTCACGGTCGTTGAGGCTGGTCCGTGCCCCGTCACACAAGTAAAAACTGCTCAGAGCGACGGTTATGACGCCGTGCAAATCGGCTTCGGTGCGCAGAAAGAACAGCGCATGACCCAACCGGAACTCGGGCACTTGAAAAAAGCGGGCGTAGCTCCCGTATCGGAACTTGTCGAGTTCCGCGTAGATAATCCCGCAGACTACAAAGCGGGCGACGTTTTGACGGTCGCCAAGTTTGCGAAAGGCCAGATGGTCGACATCATCGGCACGACAAAGGGCCGCGGCTTCCAGGGCGTAATGAAACGCTACAATTTCGACGGTCAGCCCGAAACGCACGGTCATATGATGCACCGCCGCCCCGGTTCCGTCGGTTGCCGCCAGACTCCCGGCCACGTTTACAAGGGCAGAAAGATGCCCGGTCATATGGGACAGGTTCGCTGCACGACGCAGAACCACCCCATCGTAAAAATCTTGGAAGACAAAAACATTCTTTTGATTAAGGGAAGTCTTCCGGGCGCGAAAGGCGACCTCGTTATCGTCCGTCCCGCCAAGAAAGCCAAGAAAGCATAAGGAGCCGCACAAATGAAACTTAAAGTTTATACAAAAGACGGTTCGAGCTTCACGGAGCAGGAATTTGAAAACATTCCCCAGTTCGAGGGAGACAAAGGCTTGTTCGCGCTCAAAGAAACAATCGTTGCGTATCAGGCGAACGCCCGTCAAGGCAACGCTTCCACGCTCGACTACGGACACGTAAGCGGCACATGCCGNNAAATTCGAAAATATCCCGCAGTTTGAAGGCGACAAGGGCGTATTCGCTCTTAAAGAAACACTCGTAGCCTATCAGGCAAACGCCCGTCAGGGCAACGCCTCGACGCTCGACTACGGCAGCGTAAGCGGCACTTGCCGCAAGCCTTTCAAGCAGAAGGGCGGCGGTCGCTCGCGTCATGGTACGATGAAGAGCCCGATTCACCGCGGCGGCGCGGTAGTCTTCGGTCCCCAACCCCGCGACTGGTCGAAGAAAATCAACCGCAAGGCGAAGGCGTTGGCTTTCAGCCGCGCGCTTTTCGACAAGTGCTCCGACAACGGCATCTGCGTAATCGAAGAATTCGCGGCTCCCGAAAGAAAGACGAAGGCGGTTGCGAAGGTTCTCTCGAACATCAAGCCCGACGGCAAAGTTCTCTTGGTTGACGACGTTTTCGGCGACGATTTCATTCTCGCAAGCCGCAACATCGCCCGCGCGAACTTCTGCGAAAGCGCGACACTCAATGCGCTCGACTTGGTTCAGTTTGACACTGTAATCGTATCGCGCAAGGGTCTGGACACGGTTCTCGCCCGCATCAACAAGGACGAAAGGTAATACCATGGTACAGGCAGACAAAATCATTAAAGGTTTCCGCGTTACGGAAAAGGCCGCCAATTTGCAGGTAGCCAACCAGTACACCTTCACGGTTGCGGAAGACGCAAACGCCGTGGCAATCGGCCGCGCGGTCGAAAAGCTCTTCAAGGTAAAGGTTGTACGCGTCAACGTAATGAACGCCAAGGGCAAGGTTAAGGTCTCGCGCATGAGCCGCAACAATCCCGGCGTCAAGGGCAAAATGAAAAAGGCAATCGTAACGCTCAAACAGGGCGACACGATTCAAATTGCGTAAGTCAGGAGAAGCATAAAATGGCTATTATAAAAAGAAGACCTTTGACACCCGCGCAGAGATTCTTGGAACTCGGCCGCAATGAGGTCGACAACAAGCGTCCCGAACGTTCGTTGACCGAAAGCAACCATCGTTCGAGAGGCCGCAACTGCTACGGCCGCATCACGTCGCGTCGCCGCGGCGGCGGACACAAGAAGTTGTACCGCATTGTAGACTTCAAGCGCGACATCGTGGACGTACCCGCCACTGTAATGGCGATTGAGTACGACCCGTACCGCACGGCGTACATCGCCCTCGTTCAATACCAGAACGAAGAGAAGACGAAGCGCTACATCATCGCTCCCGACGGCCTGAAAAAAGGCGACACGGTTATGACGCTTTCGAAGCGTCCCGACGAATTCCCCGTCGGCGCGTGCATGCCCCTTAAATTCATTCCTTCGGCGCAAAAGATTTTCTGCGTTGAAATGCAGCCCGGCAAGGGCGCGCAAATCGCGCGCGGCGCAGGCGCAGGCGCGCAGCTGGTTGCCGTCGAAGGCGACATGGCTACGGTCAAGATGCCCAGTGGCGAAATCCGCCTGATTAACGCCGAATGCCGCGCGGTAATCGGCGTGGTCGGAAATCTCGAACACCAGAACCAGAGCTTGGGCAAGGCCGGCCGCGTTCGCTGGATGGGCAAACGCCCGAGAGTCCGCGGCGTGGTAATGAACCCGGTAGACCACCCGATGGGCGGTGGTGAAGGCCGCACTTCGGGCGGCGGACACCCGGTATCGCCGTGGGGCCAGCTCGCGAAGGGCTATCCGACACGCACGAAGAGCAAGCCGTCGAACTCGATGATTGTTCTCCGCCGCAACGGTAAGAAAACCAAGAAATAGTTCATAGGAGAAATCAAAAATGGCACGTTCAATTAAAAAAGGACCTTTCGTAGATCCGAGCCTCCAAGACAAAATCGACGAAGCGCAGAAAACGAACTCGCACAAGCCGATTCAAACTTGGTCGAGACGTTCGATGATTACTCCCGATTTTATCGGATTGAATTTTAACGTTCACAACGGCAAAAAGTTTGTGGCGGTCTATGTAACCGAAAACATGGTCGGCCACAAGCTCGGCGAATTCTCGCCGACCCGCACGTTCAAAGGACACAACCCGCACACCAAGAAGGCAGCTATGTAATGGTAAACTTCGGCAAAGTTCTGTTTTTGACGGCGGCGTTTGCCGCGGCGGAAATATGCTTTGCCGAATCTCCCGATTGGGTGCTGAAAGACGGTTCGCTCGGAAGAGCGGGCAGGGTAATTGAGGTGCTCGACGGTTTTGGACTGATAAAAATCGACACTGGCCTGCAAGGCAATCTCCGAAGGGGAGCGGTTTGCAGGGTGGTCGGAAAAGACGGAAGCGACGGAAAGGTCGTGGTAGTCGAAGCCGACGGGAAGAAATCGGTGGCGATGGTCATGTCGGACATCAAGGTCGAAAAGGGAGACGCCGTATACATAACACCGGCAAACTAACACAGGAAGACAACAATGGAAGTCAAAGCTTTAACAAAGTTTGCGCGCATGTCAGACAAAAAGGTGCGCGAAATATCCCGCGAGATTCAGGGTCTCAATGCCGCAGAAGCGTTGGAAATTTTGAAACTCGTTCCCCGCAAGAGCGCGAAGCTTGTCGCAAAGACACTCGCAAGCGCAATCGCAAACGCCGAAAACAACAACGGTCTTTCGGCTGCGAATCTCACAATCAAGAGCGCAATCGTAAACCAGGGCATAGCGTTCAAACGCTTCCGTCCCGTGGCTCGCGGCAGCGCGCACCCGATTCGCAAGAGAACTTCACATATCTCGATCGTCCTTTCAGACGAGAACACTAAATAGAGGCAGATAAAATGGGTCAGAAAGTAAATCCTAAGGGTTTCCGTCTCGCTGTCCGCCGCGACTGGGAGTCGCGCTGGTTCGCGAATAAGGGCGATTATGCGGCGGCCGTCAACGATGACTATCGCATACGCGAATTTCTCCGCGAAAAGCTCAAAGGCGCGTCGGTTCCCCGCATATTCATCGAACGCGCAGGTCAGCGTATCCGCGTGAAAATCTACACGGCGCGTCCCGGTGTTGTAATCGGACAGAAGGGCGCGGCGCTCGAAGCGTTGAAGGCCGAACTCTCGAAGTTCCTCGGCAAGGACGTTATCTTGGACATTCAGGAAGTCAAGAAGCCCGATTTGGTTGCATACTTGGTAGCCGAAAGCGTCGCGCTCCAGCTGGAACGCCGCATTTCGTTCCGCCGCGCAATCAAGAAGGCAATCACAACCTCGATGAGCATGGGTGCCGACGGCATCAAGATTCAGTGCTCCGGACGTCTCGGCGGCGCGGAAATCGCCCGTACGGAATGGCAGAGAAAGGGTCGTATTCCGCTGCACACGTTGCGCGAAAACATCGACTACGGCTTTACGGAAGCGCACACCGTTTACGGCAAAATCGGCGTCAAGTGCTGGTTGTGCCTTAAAAACGAGGACAACATCTAATTTGAGGGAGACGCAACAACATGGCAAACATTCTTCCAGCAAAAACTAAGTACCGCAAAGTCCAAAAGGGTCGCAACCGCGGCATGGCGAAGGGCGGCGACAGCATCGACTTCGGCGATTACGCAATTCAGGCTCTCGAACGCGGCAAATGCTCGGCGTCGCAGCTTGAAGCGGCTCGTGTTGCAATCAACAGGCACTTCAAACGTCGCGGCAAAGTGTGGATGAGAGTATTCCCGCAGAAGAGCGTGACGAAGAAACCCGCCGAAACCCGCATGGGTAAAGGTAAGGGCGGTGTCGAATTCTGGTGCGCAATCATCAAGCCCGGCACGATTCTCTTCGAAGTATCCGGCGTACCCGCCAGCATGGCCCGCGAAGCGATGAGACTTGCGGACGGAAAGCTTCCGTTCAAATGCAGATTCGTCGTCCGCGAAGGCGTCGAAATTCTATAATCAGGAGACTTGACAGATATGAAGACAAAGGAAATCAGAGAACTTTCGGCAGAAGAGCTTTCGAAGAAACTCCGCGACATGCGCGAGGAACTCTTGAATCTCAACGTTCGCAAGGGAACAGGTCAAGTTGAAAATCCGGCTCGAATCAGAGAGCTGCGCCGCGATATCGCTCGCTGCGAAACAATCAAGACTCAGAAGAAGTAAAGGACTGTAATATGTCGGAAAATACAAGAAAGGCACGCAGAAGTCTTGTGGGCGTAGTAACCTCCCGCTCCGGAGACAAAAGCATAAAGCTCACCTATTTCTACAAAGTACCGCACTCGCTCTACGGGAAGGAAATCCGCCGCAAGACGGTAATTCACGTCCACGACGAGAAGAACGAATGCGCCCTTGGCGACAAGGTCGAGGTAACGGAAACGCGTCCCATCAGCAAGCTGAAAAGATTCCGCGTGGTTCGCATAATCGAAAAGGCTCCCGCAGCCTCGGCAGAATAAGGAGACACCACAATGATACAAATGCAGACAAGACTCGTGGTTGCCGACAACACCGGCGCCAAGGAAGTCGCGATGATTCGCCGCCTCGGACAGCACAGCCGCACGGCGAAAGTCGGCGACATAATCGTAGTCGCGGTAAAGACGTCCACTCCGGACGCCGCAGTCAAGAAGGGCACGGTTGCAAAGGCCGTCGTCGTCAGGACGAAAGCCCCGATTCGCCGCGCGGACGGTTCGTATCTCCGCTTCGACACAAACGCTTGCGTAATTCTCGACGGCAGCGGCAATCCGAAAGGTACGCGTATCTTTGGCCCCGTCGCCCGCGAACTCCGCGCAAAGAACTACATGAAAATCATATCCCTCGCACCGGAGGTATTGTAATATGGCAAAAAGTTTTGTAAAGAAGGGCGACGAAGTAGTAGTAATCGCGGGTTCTTCGAAGGGCAAACGCGGCAAGATTTTGCTGGTTGACCCGAAGAAGGAGCGCGTAGTAGTCGAAGGCGCGAATCTTCGCAAGCACCACGAACGCAGGAGCGAAAAGAATCCGGAAGGCGCAATCGTGGAACGCGAAGCTTCGATTCACATTTCAAACGTAATGCCGGCTGGGCGTTTTGATGCGAAGAAATCGCAAAAAAAAGCGTAATCAGCGGATAGAATAAAAACAAAATGAGCACACCAGTATTAAAGAAAATATATCAGGAGAAGGTCGTGCCCGAGCTTAAAAAATCGCTCGGCATAGACAATCCGCACGTCGTGCCCACGTTGGAGAAAATCGTAATCAATTCGGCAATCCGAAGCGACGCCTCCAAGGAATGGGTACCGGAAGTGGTCAAGGAAATCGCGAAGATAGCGGGACAGCAGCCTGTCGTCGTAAAGGCGGGCAAGAGCATCGCGAACTTCAAGCTGCGCGCGGGACAGCCCAACGGCGTCAAGGTAACCTTGCGCGGCGCGGCTATGTGGGACTTCCTCTATAAATTCATAGCGGTAGTATTGCCGTCCATTCGCGACTTCCGCGGCGTGGGCAACCGTTTCGACGGCGCGGGCAATTACAGCTACGGCGTTGCCGACCACACAATTTTCCCCGAAGTCACGGTAGACCCCGGTCGCAAGAACATCGGTATGGACATCACAATCGTCACGACGGCGAAGGACGACAAGTCCGGCAGAGAGCTTTTGAAGCTTTTGGGCATGCCCTTCCGCAAGAACGCAGCCGAACAGGCAGCGGCCGCCGCAAACAAATAACAAGTAAACGGCACAGACATGGCTAAGAAATCCTCCATAGAGCGCAATTTGAAGCGTATGAGATTGACGGCGAAATACGCCGCCAAGAAAGCGGAACTGAAAAAAATCATCAAGGACCCGAAAACGTCCGACGAAGACTTCTTCGCGGCGCAGCGCAAGCTCTGCAAGCTTCCGCGCAACGCCTCGAAAATCCGCATCCGCAACCGTTGTTCCATCACGGGACGTCCGCGCGGTGTAATCCGCAAGTTCGGCGTGTCGCGCATAACTTTCCGCGAGCTTGCTCTCGACGGCAAATTGCCCGGCGTCACAAAATCATCGTGGTAATGCGAAAGGAAAAATAATATGGCAACTCACGACAGCATTGGCGACTTTCTGACAATCGTCCGCAACGCGAGCAAGGCAGGCAAGGACGTCTGCACAGCGCAGTGGTCGAAAATCCGCGAAGGCATCGCGTCGATTCTCAAAGACGAAGGCTACATTGCCTCTTTTGAAGTATCGGGCGAGAAGGCGCAGAAAATCATTACAATCAACATGAAGTATATGAACGGCGTATCGGCGTTGACGGGCATCACCCGCGTCAGCACCCCCGGTTGCCGCACATACTACGAATACCGCAACATTCCCCGCGTTCTCAACGGCATGGGCATTTCGATTCTTACGACCTCCAAGGGCGTATTGAAAGACTCGGACTGCCGCGCGAAGAAGGTCGGCGGCGAAATCCTCTGCAAAGTTTGGTAAGGAAGACATATGAGCAGAATTGGTAAACTTCCCGTTAAAGTTCCCGCGGGCGTGAAAGCGTCCGTAAAGGACAACACAGTTTCGGTCGAAGGCGCGAAGGGCAAACTCAGCCAGAACTTCGGCACGGCTATCGACATCAAGCTTGAAGGCGACGAAATCCACGTCAATCCCGCTTCGGCGTCGCGCCACTCGAACGCGATGCACGGCACTGCGCGCAGCATTATTGCGGGCATGGTCAAGGGCGTAGTAGAGGGCTACCAGAAGGTTCTCGAAATCAAGGGCGTTGGTTTCAAGGCGGAATTGAAGGGCAAGACGCTTACGCTTTCCCTCGGTTATGCGCACCCCTGCATTTACGAAGTACCCGAAGGCATCACGGTGGTCATCGGCGAAACTCCCGACAGAAACCCCCTCGTGACGGTTTCTGGCGCGAGCAAGCACATGGTCGGCCAGGTTGCGAGCGACCTCAAACACTTCTATCCCGTCGAACCCTACAAGGGCAAGGGTGTCAGAATTCACGGAGAATTCGTCCGTCGCAAGGAAGGCAAGAAGACTGCGTAATCTCGCGGCACTGAAAGGATACGAAAATGAAATTGGAAACAAAGAAAATTTTGGAACAGAAACGCCGCTGGCGCGTTCGCCGCAAGGTGAAGGGCACGGCGGAACGTCCGAGACTGGCTGTATGCTTCTCGAACAAGCACGTCTATGCGCAGTGCATAGACGACAAGGCGGGCAAGACCCTCGCGGCTCTCTGCACAACGGGCAAGGAGCTGAAAGGCGAGAAGGTTCTCCCGAATGTTGCGGGCGCAAAGCTCGTCGGCGAAAAATTCGGCGCGAAGCTCAAGGCTATTGGCGTCGAGGCGGTCGTTTTCGACAGGGGCTCGCGCCGCTACCACGGCTGCGTCAAGACATTCGCCGATGCGGTTCGTTCGGCAGGCATTAACTTCTAATCTACGCAAAAATGAGCAGAGAATTTAAAAACAGAAAAGTCGAAGCCGAAAAAGACGCAGGCCCCGAACTTATCGAAAAGGTTGTCCACATCAATCGTTGCGCGAAGGTCGTAAAGGGCGGACGTCGTTTCACATTCTCGGCGTTGGTCGTTATCGGCGACGGTAAGGGCAATGTCGGCTTGGGATACGGCAAGGCAAAGGAAGTTCCGGACGCAATCAAGAAGGCGTCGGAACGCGCCCGCAAGGTGATGAAGCCCGTAAGCCTCAAAGACAACACCATTCCCCACGACGTGCGCGGCGAGTTCGACGGCGGCATTGTGCTGCTCCGTCCGGCTTCCCCCGGTACGGGCGTTATCGCGGGCGGCGGAGTACGCGCCGTTCTCGAAGCGGTCGGCATCAAGGACGTTCTGAGCAAATCGCTCGGTTCGAACAACGACATGGCAATGGTCAACGCAACTCTCAACGCGCTTTCGCAGCTCCGCACGGCGGAGGCAATCCGCGCGCAGAGAAGCTAAAAAAGGAGTTTTAAGAAAATGAAATTGCACGCTCTCTCCAATCCACAGGGTGCCAAACACGCAAGCAAACGCCGCGGTTGCGGCGTCGGCAGCGGACACGGCAAGACGTCGGGCCGCGGCCACAAGGGCGCGAAGGCCCGTAGCGGCGGACACGTCCGTCCCGGTTTCGAAGGCGGTCAAATGCCTTTGTACCGCAAGCTTCCGCACCGCGGCTTCAACAACTTCAAGTTCAGGGTTGAGTACGCCACGGTCAACGTCGGCGACCTCGAAGAACTCGGACTCGAAGAAATCACGCGCGACGACTTGGTCGTGGCGGGTTTGGTTCGCGCCAGCGCGCCTCTGGTCAAGATTCTCGGAAACGGCGAATTGACGAAGAAGGTTGTCGTAAAAGCCGACAAGTTCTCGGAAACTGCCGTAAAGAAAATCGAAGCCGCAGGCGGCAAGGCCGTCGTAAACGCTCCCGCAGAGGAAGCCAAGTAGGAAATATTATAGACAGGTAGGAAATGTTTGCCGCTTTCACAAACTGCTTTAAAATCCCCGAATTGCGCCAGAGAATTTTTCTGACGCTGGGGCTTATTTTTATTGCGCGCGTCGGCGCGGGTATCCCGTTGCCGGGCGTTGACCCGTCGCCGTTGCAGAATTTCTACGCATCGGCGTCGAGTGATGGCGGCGGCCTTGCCGGTCTCTATAATATGTTCACCGGCGGCGCGATGGTAAACGGCGCGATTTTCGCGCTGGGCATTATGCCCTACATCAGCGCCTCGATTATCCTTCAACTCATGGGCGCAGTCATGCCGAGCTTGGCTCGCCTCATGCAGGAAGGCGATACGGGCAGACAGAAAATCGCCCAGTATACGCGCTACCTGACACTTCTCATCGGCGCAATTCAGGGCTCGATGATAACCTACGCGCTCGTTTACAGCCCCGGAACGTTCTTTTCGGGCTTCGACACCGCGCAGTGGGGCTCGATTATCGTGGCGGGAAATATCCCGATTTTCTTCGTCGTCAGCGTAGTTTTGATGACGGCGGGTTGCATGATTCTCACTTGGCTCGGCGAACAAATTACACAAAGGGGCGTCGGAAACGGCGTTTCGATAATCATCACAGTCGGCATCATCGACACTCTCCCCGGAGCCTGCACGCAGGCGTACCACATGGTATTCGATAGGGCGGTCGGCGCGGAAAGCGCAAGCATGGGCATTCCGCAGGCTGTTTTGATGCTCGCGTTCCTCCTCGCGGTAACGGCGGCAATCATCATGATTTTGCAGGCTGTCCGCAAGATTCCCGTCCAGTACGCAAAGCGCGTCGTCGGCAGAAAACTCATGGGCGGACAAAGCTCCTACCTGCCGCTGAAAGTAAACTACGCGGGCGTTATGCCCATCATCTTTGCGAGCGCATTGTTGCTGTTCCCGCAACAGATTTTCGGACAGTTCAACCTTTCCACATACAACTTGATATACGGTTCGCTCGTATTCGCGTTCAGCTATTTCTGGGTGTCGATTATGTTCAAACCGCTCCAAATCTCCGACGAACTGAAACGCAACAGCGGGTATATCCCCGGCGTTCGCCCCGGAGAACCCACGGCAAAATTCCTCGACTTCGTAATGACCCGTTTGACTTTTGCGGGCGCGGTGTTCCTCGTGATTATCGCGATTTTGCCCCACGTTTTGATGACCTACTGGGGCATTCCCCAGAAAATAGCCTACTTCTTCGGAGGTACGGGCGCGCTCATCGCAGTCGGCGTCTCGCTCGACACCATGCGCCAAATCGAAACATACCTGCTGCAACGCCACTACGACGGCTTCCTGAAAAAGGGCCGCATTCGCGGGCGCAGCGTCGGCCAGACGCGGCAGATGCTCGATACGAGCGAAATCAAAAACCTTTGGGCACTCTGGACGCCCCTGTTGACGATTTTCTTCGTCGGCTTGGCGGCTTGGGCTGTCCGCAACTGCCTCTGATTCGGCATTGCGAATCGGAACGATAGTTGCGCATTGTTCTTTTAATGATACCAACAATTAGATAGACGGCGTGTCGTATGATACCTATTAAATCCGAAAGAGATTTGAAAATCATGCGCAAGGCCTGCTCGGTTGCGGCTACCGTGCTGGACAAGCTTTGCAAAATAGCACGGGAGGGCGTATCAACCCGCGAGATTGATATGGCCGGCAAAAAAATCATGGCGGAGCTTTCCTGCCGAAGCGCGTGTTATCACTACAAAGCGGGCGGCTTGAAATATCCGGGTTATCTGTGCATATCGGTGAACGACGAGGTCATTCACGGCATAGGTTCGGACAGGGTTTTGAAGTCGGGCGATATTGTCAGCATGGACGTAAGCGTGGTCTATCAGGGGTTTGTCGGAGACAATACCAGAACCGTCCTTATCGGCGACGTCGCGCCCGAAACGCGCAAACTCGTCGAAGCTACGGACATTGCATTGCACAAGGGCATAGAGGCCGCGAAGGCCGGCAACAGAGTCGGCGACATTTCGGCGGCGATTCAGGCCTATGTGGAATCGTGCGGCTACGGGATTGTCGAAGAATTCACAGGGCACGGCGTCGGGCGGCACATGCACGAAGAGCCGCAGATTCCCAACTACGGAGAGGCGGGCACAGGGCCTGTGCTCCGCGCGGGAATGACGTTGGCGATTGAGCCGATGATTACCATGGGAAGCCCCGAAATATACGTTGGCGATGACGGCTGGACGGTTTATACGTCCGACGGCAAGCCGAGCTGCCATATTGAACATACGGTGCTCGTGACGGACGCAGGCGCGGAAATCCTCACAATTCCAATGCAGGATTAGTTTGAGGGGCGAAGTTTTCGTGTTTGTCGCAAATAATTAAAAAAAAGACTTTTCAAATCGAAAAAAAACAGTCAAGATAAACCATCTTTTTTAACAACGGAAAAAATATGCCAAGACTATTAGGAGTAGATATTCCCAATAACAAGCGCGTCGAATTCGCGCTTCAATACATCTATGGTATCGGTCCCGCCCGCGCGAAAATCATCTGCGGAGAATGCGGAATCCCCGAATCCATGCGCGCAAGCGAACTCAACGAAGAATTGATTAACAAAATCATGAACGTCGTTGCGGAACGCCAGTACAAGCTTGAGGGCGACCTCCGCCGCGAAATCATCGGCAATTTGAAACGCCTCTCGGCAATCAAATCGTACCGCGGTCTCCGCCACGCAAAGGGTCTTCCCGTACGCGGACAGCGCACGAGCACAAACGCGCGTACCCGCAAGGGCGCACGCAAGACGGTCGGCGTTGTCACCAAGAAATAACAATTCGAATTAATTTTTCATGAGCGAAGAACAGAAAAAACAGGAAGCGGTCGCGGCGGAAGCTCCGGTCGCAGAAGTTCAGGCCGCCGAGCCCCAGAAACCCTCGTCTCCCTCCGCCAGCGACTTGCTTGCAACGGAAATTG
>DHMA01000066.1:0-137 GCA_002405555.1 Opitutia bacterium UBA4654 | reverse complement strand
GGCGAAATCAAGGTTCGCAAGGCAAAGGGCAGCAAGAACGTCCATTCGGGCGTCTGCCACATCAACGCGACTTTCAACAACACAAAAGTCTCTTTTACCGACGCCGCAGGCAATGTCATCAGCTGGTCGAGCGCGGG
>DHMA01000036.1 GCA_002405555.1 Opitutia bacterium UBA4654 | reverse complement strand
TCTGCTCGCCCCGCACCGACAAAATGCAGGTCTTCTTCCTCGACAATACAGACCCCGACGGCTACGATGTCGTGTTCGACAAACTCCGCGGCAAGCTCGGCAAAACGCTCGCAGTCGTAACGTCGAAATCGGGCGGCACTCCCGAACCCCGCAACGGCATGATGGAGGCAATCGCCCGCTGGGAGGCGGCGGGGCTCGACTTCGCAAAACACGCCGTCGTAACGACGGGGCACAACAGCAAACTCTACAATTTCGCAAAGGAAAAGGGCTTCCTCGAATTCTTCCCGATGTGGGACTGGGTCGGCGGAAGAACGAGCGAATTCGCGGCAGTCGGTCTGCTCCCCGCGGCTTTGCAGGGCATTAAGATTGACAAAATGCTCGCGGGCGCGGCGGCGATGGACAAGGCAACCCGCGCGACGAAAATCGCAAAGAACCCCGCAGCGTTGCTCGCGCTCATGTGGTACAAGTGCACGGGCGGCAAGGGTCTGAAAGATATGGTGATTCTGCCCTATAAAGACAGACTCCTCCTCCTTTCGAGATACCTCCAACAGCTCATCATGGAATCTCTCGGCAAAGAGCTTGACCTCGACGGCAACAAAGTCGAGCAGGGTATTTCGGTCTACGGCAACAAAGGCTCGACCGACCAGCACGCATACGTCCAGCAACTGCGCGACGGCGTAAACAACTTCTTCGCAACGTTCATAGAAGTGCTTTCCGACCGCAAAGGCGCAAGCCCCGAAGTCGCCGCGGGCGAAACCGCGGGAGACTACTTGCAGGCGTTCCTGCTCGGCACGCGCGAAGCCCTCTCTGCAAAGGGCAGAGACAGCATCACGCTCACGGTTAAGGATTGCTCGCCGCAGACGGTCGGCATGCTCATCGCGCTCTACGACAGGGCGGTAGGCTTCTACGCGTCGCTGGTGAACATCAACGCATACCACCAACCCGGCGTCGAAGCGGGCAAAAAGGCGGCGGGACATATCCTCGAAATCAAGGCAAAAATTCTCGCCGCGCTTTCGGAATCGCAGGAAAAGTCGGTCGAAGAAATTGCCGCTGAAATAAAGCTTGAAAACGAAACGGAATTGGTATTTAAAGTTCTCGTTCACTTGATATCCAACCCGTTGACGGGCGTGAAAGTCGCGTCGGGGAACGGGTTCGACCGGAAATTTATAATATCGAAATAACAAATGAAAGCAGTATCCCTATCTCTCAAAATCGTCGCGCTTTTGGCGGCGGCGTTCTGCGTTTACACGTGGATTGACGTTCGCGGCAAAATCAGCTCGGCGGAAAACCACATGAAGGGCGTCCCCGGAGCGACCCTTTCCGAAAAAGCTCCGAAAGTCCCCGGACTTTTGAAAACCATCGCCGACAATAAAGAGTCTATCGAAGGCTTGAAGGGGCGCCTGCGCACAGTGGAACAACGCAATCAGGAGGCGAATTCCGAACTCGAATCCGAACGCGCAAAGAGCGTTCAGGCGAACGCGGAAATCGTCAAAAAGAACGCGGAAATCCGCTCGCTCAACGCAAACGCGGCGGCGGCAAGAAAGCAGATTGCGCAGAAGGATTCGCTTATCGAAAACCTCAAACGCGAAATCGTATCCACAAAGGCATTGCTCGCAAAGAACGACGAATCCGACGCCTTGAAGGAAAAAGTTTCGTCGCTCGAATCGCAGCTTGCCACAAAATCGAAGGCTCTCGAAGACGCCGAAAAGAAAATCAAGACACTCGAAGCCTCGGAAGTGGTCGATGTCGTGGAAATCGACGCAAGCGGCAAAAAGGTCGTCAAGAAAGTCGTGAAAATCCCCTATACCCCCAAAGGCGATATCGCGACAGTTTTGAAATCCATGCCCGAAGACGCGATTGTCGTAATCAATAAAGGCGAAGCTGACGGCGTGAAACAGTACCAAAAGATACAGCTTAAACGCGAAGGCGTGCTCGTTTCCGAAATCGTGATTAACGAAGTGCGCGATAACGTGGCTCTCGGACTTATTAACCCGAAAGTCGGCATTCCCGAAACAATAGAAGAGGGCGACCTCTTGGAATTGACGGCGGAAACGCCGAAAGCGGAAGCGGAAAAAACCGCCGCCGACAACGCATAACCGTTTCGATAGACACTTCGTATGAAGAAAATATTGCTTTTGGCGGTAATGGCTTTGTGCACGGTGTTTATCGTCGGTTGCGAATCCACGGAACATAAGAAGAGCCTGCCGTCGCGGGCGACCGACGGCGGCGACCTTCCGTGGGGGAAACCCGCGTCATGGGAGGGCGGCCTGCCCGGAATGGGCGGAATCGGCAACCCGACCCGCTACTAACTTACAAAAAACCGCAGTCAACCGACTGCGGTTTTTTTGCGCATGCATAAGCCTCCAACTCTCCCTCGTATAGGGATTCGATTCGTCGAACGTTAACGGCATTTAAGCTTCGTGTGCTCGCGATGCAATACGGGCGCCCGCGGCACAATGCGGGACGCTCGCGTAGTACCTGTGCATATCGGCTTAACGGTGTTTCCGCGCGGGGCGGGAAGGGCTTGCTGTGTGCGGCTGCGGGAAGTGGATTTTTTTCTCTACCGCGTGATTTATTTCTTTTGCGCGCGATATATAAATTGCAAACCGTTAAACGGCTTTCATAAGCATTCTTGACAGCGCGGCGGTTTGTGTGGAAAATCGGATTCCAATTTGATACAAACCTTCAATATCTTTTATACAAATACCAACCAAGGACTACAATGAAAACTAAAATGTTATTCTCAATTCTCGCATTCTGCTCGGCGACGCTGTTCGCACAGGCTCCGCAGCCCTTGTACCGTAAGTAAAGATAGAAAAGGGTAATGGGAATGTTTGAAACGGGGGAATGGGAAAAGGGTTGGATTGGTTGTAATCGCGCGACGGTGGGTACGGTTTTTTGTGTTTTTCGTAATCGGCCGCGTTCGGCGAAAGGATTGCCGTTTTCTTGCCGCGGCTTGGCGGAAGGGTTGCCGCCCTCTTGCCGCAATTCGGCGGAAGTTTGTTTTTTTTTAGTGAGCCGCGGAGGTTCGGCGGGGGTACCGTTTTCAAAAGGGTTGCTTGCGCCTCGTGGTGTTTTTTTTCGTCCGCCCTCCGCGTGTGTTGCGGTTGTCGCGTCTATCGCGAAATCAGCCACTCGATACGCGAGACGAAATCCTCACAATCGGGCTGGTTGTCGTTGCCGAGCGTCAGCGTCCGCGTGCCCGTCGCAAGGTCTATCGACTCCGACTGCACCTGCGCGTCGATTCCCGCGAGATTGTCGCGGCTGTCCGCAATATTCAGGCGTTTGCCCGCGTAGCGCATCCGTAGGTTGCGGTCGAAGAGCGCGACGCTTCCCGTGTATTTGTCGCGGTTGACAATCGACTTCAACTGCGCGAGCAGGCCCTGCGCGTCGACCGTTTTATTCGAGAAATTGTCGTCGGAAATGTCTATCGAAACGACCACCACGTTGCGCTGATTCGCCGAAACGCCATCGTCGGCGCAGTCCTCGAAGCCTTTGTAGTGCAACCACGAACCCGTGCCGCCCGTCGTATTGCCCGTCTTGTTTTTGACAAGCCGCAGAATCACGCGCCGCTTGCGTTTGATGTCCTTTGTAAGCGAAATGTCGGTGCATATGCCGACGGGAACGTTCGCGACTGCGCACTTCTGCGCCGCCTTAATCGAGAGTTTCGGCTTGTCTGCCGAGTAGTCGAAGGCGGACATCAATTCGGGGTGCCACTTTGCGATGCTCGAAAAAATATCGGCGAACATTGGCGACTCCTTCTCCTCGTACGGCAGAAGGAGCTGCGAGTCGAAGTCGATACCCGATTCGGGAATGTCGAAGAGCGCGGCGTTGTCGGTTTTAGCGAACGCCGCCAACACGTCATTTTTGAAGAACTGCTCCGCCGACCAGCTTTCATACTGCGGTTCCTCGTACTGCACCGGTCCGCCCGTGGAGCTCCACCAGTACTCGGTTTTTTTCCCGAAAAGCTGGACTTTCGTGAGGTCGCGGACGTTCGGAATGCTGCCGATTAGAATCGGCGGGAACCACGAATTTTGGTACGGCGTTGATTCGAACACGTCCCAGAAGCCTTTTGCGGAGAGGTTCACGGAGTCGCCGTTTGCCGATTTGCCGACGGTCGGCTCTTGGAGAAAGCCCGCGAAAATCCGCGTGTCGCCGTCGAAGACCTCGACGCGTGTTTCCGCGTCGCGCCAAGCGTTGCGGAAGCCGAGCTTCGGCGTGGAGAACGAAAATTCGTCCGCCGCGAAGCTGTTGAACGTGAGCATTGCCGACTCGCAGCCCCATTGGGGGAGAGTCCGTTTTTCGCCGCCTATTTTAAGAGTCGTCATTTTTTCGAGAGTCGCGAGACCGAGCCTTTGACGTTTTTTTCGAGGTCGATTATTTTTTTGACGAGGGTGTCGATTTGCTTTGCGATTTCGGAGAGCGAGCTTACCGCCTCGTCGATTCCGCCGCCCGCGCCCTTGTCGGAATCTCCCGATTTGCCCGACGCTTTTGCCGACTGCGTTTTTTGTGCGGCGGACTTCGGGGCGCGGCTTTCCGCAAGTCGTTCGGAAAAGGATTTTGCCGAGCGCGGGGCGGGAACTCCGCCCGTGGAAAATTCGTCCGCCGCGCCCGCCGCTTTTTCGGTCATACGCGCCGAGTACGACTTCGCCGAACGGGGCGCGGAAACGCCGCCCGTCGAAAACATCCCCGCCGTTTCGGAGACCGCTCCGACCGCCGCGGAAGCCGCGCTTCCGACGGCTCCCGCAATCGGGCGCACGACATCCGTCGGCGTTTTGATTGCCCCCGCCCTTGCGGCGATTCCGTACGCCCTTTGCGAGGTTTCCGCGTCGGACTGCGCGACGGCCTCCTTGCTTGTGGGGTTTACGAACTTCCCCGTTTTGCGGTCGATGCCCTTGTATTCGCGCACGTCGTCGTTGATTGAAATTCCGTAGCGTTTTTCGAAGCGCTCGGCCATCTTTGCGCCGCGGCTGATGTCGGCGCGGGAGTCCGAGCCGAGCAGCTCTTTGATTTTGTTTTGCTGCCGCTCCATCTGCCCGACGCTCGCGCCGTAGCGGGCGTTTTTGTTCGCGGCGGCGGGCTTCTGCTTCTTCTGGATGTCGTCGATTTTTTTGATGTCGGCGAGCGCCTCCGAATACGAAGTTTTGAAGCGTTCTGCGTATTCGGTGGCGCGTTTGCGGATTGAAAGCGCTTCCGCTTCGACTTTTTTTCCCGACGCTTTGAGCGCGGAAATCTGCGCCTCCACAACGAGCATATTGCGCTCGCGGGCGAGCTTGTCCGCCTCGATTTTCGCCTCCGCTTCGACCTTCGCCGTAGCGATTTCCCGCGCGTCGGCGTCGGAGAGGTTGGCGCTTTCTTTGAGGTTCAGAATCTCGTGTTCGATGTCGAGCCTGCGCTGCGTCTTTGCCGCCGCCGCATTGTCGCCGCGAGCCTGCGCCTGCAAAATTTCGAGCGAAAGCCGCGCGGTTTCCGCCGCCGCGCGTTTCTTTTCCTCGTTCGCGGCCTTCGGTTCCAGCCGCGCGATTTCCCCGCGCAAAGCCGCCGTCTCTCGGAGCTTTTCGCCGAGCATATCGTAGGCTTTCGCGCGGTCGGCAAAACTTTTCGAAGTGTTGCCCGCGTCGCTTTCGAGCCTTGCGATTTCCTCCTCGACGGCGCGGAGGTCGCGTTCCCTCTCGATTTTCCGTTCGGTATCGGAAAGGGCTTCGAGCGCGACCGCGCGTTTGATTTGGTTTGTGCGTCGCGCGGCGGTTTCGAACGCCTTGCGGTCGGCGGCCTCCCTTGCGAGCGCTTCCGCCGACGTGCGCGATTCAAGCTCCGCCTCCTTGCGGGCAAGCACCGTGCGTACCGACATCATCGCCGTGTTTAGCGACTGAATCTTCCTGAAGAGAGCCGTCCGTGATTCGTACTCGGCAAGCTCGCCCTCGCCGTACTGCGCCCCTTTTGCGAAGTTCGCGTCGCCGCCGCGCCTGCGGTTGCGCTCGCGGACCTGCTCGCGCTTGTCCGCGCGGTCGAGCATCTGCGCGTGTCTTTCGTATTCCGTCTTGACCTGCTCGAAATAGTTCCGCAGGCGGCCGACGCTTTCGGTCGTCGCGTCTTCGGCGGCGAAAGTGCGCATATCGGCGTTGACCTGTGCAACGCCGCTTTGGACGGCGCGGAGGGCGGGCGGAAGCTGCTCGTACGCCGAGCGCGCGCGTCCCGCAGCCTCCGCGCTCGAAATGAACTTGTCGGCAAGGTATCCGAGACCGACGGCAAGGGCGCCGATGCCCGTCATCGCCAACGCGCCGCGAAACGCCCGCAACGCGATTGTCGCCGCGGTAGCCGCGCCCGCGTTTGCGGTGAACGCCACGGATAGCGCCCGCAGACCCGCCGCCGTGGAAACGAATACGCGCGACATCGTGCCGAAAACCGCCACAAGGCGCGTCGCCGCGAAAATCGCCGGACCGGTTGCAGCAACGGCAAGCCCGACCGACGCGGCGAATCTCTTTGTTTTGTCGTCGGAGGCGTTGAACGCGCTTACGAGGTCGTATGCCTGCATCACGACTTCGCGCAGCGCCTTTCCGAGCGACGAACTTTCAACCGCAATCTGCGCCTCTTCGACCGCCGACTTGATTTGGAAGAACGCCCCGCGCAGGTTATCCTCCTGCTGTTTTGCGATTCGCTCCGTCGTGCCCGCCGAGTCTTTGAGCGCGTCGGAAAAGCGTTTGAGGCTGTCGCCGCCCATATCGGTGAGCGCGGCAACGGCGGCGGCCGCGCGGTCTCCGAAAATCCTGAAAATCTGCTCCGTGGAAATGCCTGCATCGCCGAGGTCGCTTATGATGTCGAGAATCGGGCGCATTTTGCCCGACGCGTCCTTCGTATCGACGCCGAGTTCCGCAAGCACTTTCTGCGCGTCGCGCGACGGTTTGACGAGCGAGGAAATCGCCTTGCGCAGCGCCGTGCCCGCCATCGTGCCCTGTAAGCCCGCGTTGCCGAGGGCGCCGACTGCCGCCGTGATGTCTTCGATACTCTGCCCCGACGACCTCGCGACGGGCGCGACGTATTTCATCGCGTCGCCGAGTTGGCGCAAGTCGGTGTTCGAACTCGTGAACGCCTTTACGAGAACGTCGTTTGCGTGGGCGAGTTCGCCAACGTCAAGCCCGAAGCCGCGCAGGATGTTCGACGTGATGTTTGCGGCGGTGCCCATATCGAGCGTGGCGGCCGCGGCAAGCTGCAACACCGACGGCATAGAGCGCGTCATTTCCGACACCGAAAAGCCCGACATCGCAAGGTACGACATTGCGTTTGCCGCGTCGCTTGCCGAAAAGCGGGTTGTCGCGCCGAGTTCCCGGGCCTGCGCGGTCAGGGCTTTCAGCTCGCCGGCCGTCGCCGCGGAAATCGCGCCCACGCGCGACATCTGCGCCTCGAAGTCGGTGAAGAGTTTGGCGGCGAGCGTGCCAAACGCCACAAGCGGCGCGGTGAAGTACATCGACATCGACTTGCCGAATGTCTCCAAGCCCGCGACCTTTTGCGAGATTCTTCCGAGCGCGTCCTCAACTTTCTTCCCGCCGCCGACGTCGGAATCGAGCAGAAGCCTGATGATGAAATCTTTCGCCGCCATTTTTTGTTTGAATTAGAGGTTTGCCTTCATCGCGTCGTTGCCCGCGGCGATAACGTTGCCGAGGCTTTCGGCGGCGGCCGCGTCGAAGCGCGGAATGAATAGCGGCGCGAGGTCTTCGGCGGTCGGGTATTCGGCGCGGGAGTCGCCTTTGAGCATCGCCCACGCGAGAATTACCACCGTCGAAATTCTCGCCGCCGCAGAGCCGCGCTTGTCGGCGAGCGCCTGCATTTCCTCGGCGGTGCCGCCCGCGCGTTCGTAGCGGAAGTACGCCCGCGCGTCCCAGTCGACCGCGATTTTCTTTCCGTTGATTTCGATTTCCGTCATTTTCAAATTCCTTTCCGTTTGAAAAAATCCGCCGCGGGGCATTGCCCTGCGGCGGCGTATTTTATTTTGCGATTTTCGCGTCGAGCAGCCGTTCGGTCAGGTACTTGCCCACGGTCTTGATTTTTACAAGCGCGGCGTTGTCGGCGTCCGCGCCTTTGACGAGCATTTCGCATTCGTAGGCGGTGCAGAACTTTTTCGCGGCGGCGAAATCGGAGGAACGCAGAAGCATTTTCCGCGTGTCCTCCGCAAAGGACACAAGCCCCGCAAGCGGAATCGCCGCGAGCCTGTCGGCGTTGGCAAACAGCCACGCTTCGTCGCGTGCGGCGAACGCGCAGCCGGTTATCAGCGTTTCGGGCATCGCAACGCCGTCCACCTTGTAGCCGTCGGCCTTGATTTTATCCCAAGCTGTCGGGTTTTCGGCAAAGTAGACCTGCGGCACAAGGCGCAGCGCGGTGTTCGCGGGTACGTCGAGCTCGCGCGAGAGCACCCAGTAGACCGCCCCGAAGAACGCGCGGTTTTCGACGGCGAGCTTTTTCTGCTCGTCGGTCAGCGCCGCGTTTTGCGGTTCGCCCAGAAAGAACTTTGCGGCGTTCGTACTCTTCCAAGCGTCGAACTCGCGCACGAAGTCGGTCTTGTTTTCCGCCATATAGGCGCGGCGGGCGGCGCGGACGGTGTCGTTGTCCTGATAGGCGGGCATTTCGGCTTTAAGCTCCGCGAGCGTTTTGGCGTACGCGCCAAGCCCGCAGGCGAGCGCAAGAGTTGTGATGATGATTTTCTTCATTTGTCGGTTCCTTTCCTACTTTGAAATTTTTGTGTCGATGATTCGCGCAGTCAGCGCCTTGCCGACGGCTTGGATTTTTTCGGTGTTTTGGCAGTCGTGCAAAAGCATAGCGTTTTCGAATTCGTTGCAGACGGCTTTTGCCTTCGCGGTGTCGGCGGCATACAGGCACATTCTGCGGACGGCTTCGCACTTGGCGTCGAGCCATTCGGCGGAGCGGTTTAAAATTCCGTCGCGATAGCGGTACACGGTGTCGATGTCGCGCGTCGAGAGACCTATTTCAAGTCCGAACCAGAGCGGAATTTCGATGCCGCCCACCTTGTAGCCGGCGGCTTTGATTGCCGCCCAAGCATCGGGGTTGAGCGAAACGAATTTCCAGCAGTTGAGCGAAATCTTCACGTCGTCGGGAGCGTCGATGTCTCCGTCGGCGGCGTAGAGGTGCGAAAACAGCGAGCGCATATAAAGCTTGTTCTGCTTTGCTTCGGGCGAGAGCGACACCCACTCCGCAACCGCGCGGGTCTGAAATTTGACGTACGGCGAGTTTTTGTTTTTCTGCCACGCCGCGCGGATGTCGGCGATGTTTTCGCGGACGTAGTTTTGGCGTGCCTCCTTGACGTTTTGGGACGAATCGAGAGCGCGGAACTCGGCGACAAGTTCGTCGGTTGATTTTGCGTATGCCGAGACGGCGCACGCCGCGGCGATGGTTGCGATGATGTATTTTTTCATTTTTGTTTTTTTTGAGGTTCAAAATTTTTATTCGATGCCGAATTCCTCGCGGAGCATTTGCAGCTTTTCGAACTTGTCGGCGCGGTCGAAGTCGATACGGAAGTAGCCCATATCGGTTGCGGGGCTTGCCGTGGCGATGTCGATAAAAACTCGGGGCTTTGTGTTTTGCAAAACCCACAGCCGCAGGTCGGCGAACCGCTCGGCGGAAAGCGCAAGCGCGGC